>NZ_JAFREK010000139.1:0-791 GCF_017377535.1 Faecalibacterium sp. Marseille-Q4137 | reverse complement strand
CGTCTATGCAGCCGAACGGGTCGATGCCGCGCTGTCGAACTACTTCCGCACGGGCAATCTGACCGCGCTGCGCGAGATCGCGTTGCTGTGGCTGGCCGACCAAGTTGATGCGGCCCTGGAGAAGTACCGCGCAGACAAAAAGATCACCGCCACGTGGGAGGCGCGGGAACGCGTCGTCGTCGCCGTGACCGGCGGCCCGGAGTCGGAGACGTTGGTGCGACGGGCATCGCGGATCGCGTCGAAGTCCAGCGCCGAGCTGATGGTGGTTCACGTTATCCGTGGCGACGGCCTGGCGGGGGTGTCCGCGCCGCAGCTGGGCAGGGTCCGCGAGCTGGCGACAAGCCTCGGTGCGACCATGCACACCGTGGTCGGCGACGACGTGCCCACCGCGCTGCTGGACTTCGCCCGCGAGATGAACGCCACGCAGCTCGTCGTCGGCACATCGCGGCGATCGCGATGGGCACGCCTGTTTGACGAGGGGATCGGCGCCCGCACCGTCCAGGAGTCCGGCGGCATCGACGTTCACATGGTCACCCATCCCGCGGCCAGCCGGGCCTCCGGGTGGTCGCGGGTCTCCCCGCGCGAGCGGCATATCGCGTCGTGGCTGGCCGCGCTGGTGGTGCCCTCGGTGATCTGCGCCATCACGGTGGCCTGGCTCGACCGATTCATGGGCATCGGCGGCGAGAGCGCGTTGTTCTTCATCGGCGTGCTGATCGTGGCGTTGCTGGGCGGCGTCGCCCCCGCCGCATTGTCGGCCTTGCTGTCGGGCATGCTGCTGAACTACTTTCTGA
>NZ_JAFREK010000138.1:0-657 GCF_017377535.1 Faecalibacterium sp. Marseille-Q4137 | reverse complement strand
GTCATCGGTGCTGCGGTCGTCGATCACGTAGATGTCGTCGCTGAACACGGCCAACGAGTCCAACGTTGCGGCTAGTGTCCGCCCGGCGTTGTGCGCACGCGTCATCGCCAGAATCCGCATGCCGCCTCTCTATCACCCCAGAACACAGGTCCAGTAGTTGGGTCTGTCCGCCAATCCAGCGGGAAGGGCGGGCGCCGCGGGCAGATCGTGGGCGGCCAGCAGCTGCGCGGTGGTGGTCCCCACCGAGCGCCATCCGTGGTTGTCCAGGTAGCCGGACACCTCGTGGCGGGGGCCGGCATAGTTGAGTGCCCAGATGTCCAGATGAAAGCCATGCTCTCGCCAGCCTCGGGTCGCGGTGCGGATCATCTCTTCCACCCGAGCGGAATCCCGATCCGCAGAACCGAGGAAGGCCTCGAGGGCCAGCCGGCTCCCGGGCGCGCTCAAGTCGGTGACGTGGTCCAGCAGACGATTCTGCGCGTCCGGGGGAAGGTATCCGAACAAACCCTCGGCGATCCACGCGGCCGGCTCGGCCGCATCGAAGCCGCCGCGGCGCAGCGCATCGGGCCAATCGTGACGCAGGTCGGCCGGCACCATCCGCAGATCCGCGGTCGGCTGGGCACCCAAGCCGGCGAGCGTTTGAGCCTTGAACTCGAGCAC
>NZ_JAFREK010000137.1:0-802 GCF_017377535.1 Faecalibacterium sp. Marseille-Q4137 | reverse complement strand
ACGCCCAGCTGCCCGGCCAAGTCACGCACCGTCGGGAGCCGGGTGCCGGGCGGCAATGCGCCGGCGCGGACTCCGTCGATCACCTGGGTTCTGAGCTGGTCGAACAACGGCTTTCCCGCCTTCACGTCGACCCGTAACCAATCCCGCAGCTCCACGTACCCAGTATCTACCAAGCACAGCTATGTTTGTGGGATGCGAGTGGCGGTGCTCAGCGGCGCGGGGATCTCCGCGGAAAGCGGTGTACCGACGTTCCGCGATGACAAGAACGGATTGTGGGCCCGATTCGACCCTTACGAGCTGTCCAGCACGCAAGGCTGGCTGCGCAACCCCGAGCGGGTCTGGGGATGGTACCTATGGCGCCATTATCTGGTGGCCAACGTCGAACCCAACGACGGGCATCGCGCGATCGCCGCCTGGCAGGACCATGCTGAGGTCAGCGTCATCACCCAGAATGTCGACGATCTGCACGAGCGCGCCGGCAGCGGTGCGGTGCATCACCTGCACGGCAGCCTTTTCGAATTTCGTTGTGCACGTTGTGGTGTGCCCTACACCGACGCCCTTCCGGAGATGCCCGAGCCTGCGATCGAAGTGGAGCCGCCGGTCTGCGACTGCGGCGGTCTGATCCGGCCCGACATCGTATGGTTCGGTGAGCCGCTGCCAGAGGAGCCGTGGCGGAGCGCGGTCGAGGCGACAGGGAGCGCCGACGTGATGGTCGTGGTGGGGACCTCGGCGATCGTCTACCCGGCGGCCGGTTTACCCGACCTGGCGCTGGCGCGCGGCACTGCCGTGATCGAAGTCAATC
>NZ_JAFREK010000136.1:0-857 GCF_017377535.1 Faecalibacterium sp. Marseille-Q4137 | reverse complement strand
CAGCTCATGGCTGGCGGTGGCGTTGCTCTGGTGGGCATCACCCTGATTCCCCTGCTGAGCGGTCTGTTCGGCTAAGTGCCGCAGGCGGGTTTATCCCGCCTGTACATACGCAATCGCTCTATCTCTGCTGTGGATAACAGCCCTTTATCATAAGGAGCGCATTGCGGTACGAATCTCCACCCATCCATGAAAGGCGGTGCTATTATGCAGTTTTTGACCCACATTATTTTTCTTCTGAACCTTCTCAAGACCCTTATCAACCACTTCAGCTAAGGACGGTGACTGAATGGAAACCGTTCTTAAAGCCATTGCCGACTGGATCAAAGGCATCCTGACGGCAGGCATTATGTCCAATCTCAGCGGGCTGTTCGACGATGTGAACACGCAGGTCGGCAATATCGCCCAGCAGGTGGGCACCAAGCCCTCCAGCTTTGAGCCGAGAGTGTTCGCCATGATCGAAGCCCTCTCTCGCAATGTGGTGCTGCCCATTGCAGGCATCATCCTGACCTTCATTGCCTGTTATGAACTCATCGAGATGATCACCCAGCACAACAACATGGCGCAGTTTGAGCCTGCCCTTATCATGCGCTGGATCTTTAAGACCGCTGTTTCGGTATGGCTCATCTCCAACACCTTCGATATTGTGATGGCGGTGTTCGACGTCACCCAGAAAGTAGTGTCCGATTCCAGCAGCATCGTTGCCGGAAACACCCGTGTCAACGACATTGGGCTTTCCATGCTGCAATCCAGCCTGATGCAGATGGATGTCGGCCCCCTGTTCGGCTTGTTCCTGCAAAGTTTCTTCATCGGCATCACCATGCGGATATTGAGCATCGTGATTTTCGTCATCGTCTACG
>NZ_JAFREK010000135.1:0-839 GCF_017377535.1 Faecalibacterium sp. Marseille-Q4137 | reverse complement strand
TGGTCTACCTCTCTGCGTTGGAGCGGCTGCGTGACTTTGCGGTGTTCAAGGCGATCGGCGTGCCGACGCGCTCGATTCTGGCCGGGCTGGCGCTGCAGGCGGTCGTCGTCGCGCTGCTCGCGGCGGTGGTTGGCGGCATCCTATCGCTGCTGTTGGCGCCGTTGTTCCCGATGACTGTCGTGGTACCCCTGAGTGCCTTCGTGGCGCTACCGGCGATCGCGACTGTGATCGGTCTGCTGGCCAGCGTCGCAGGACTGCGGCGCGTGGTGGCGATCGATCCGGCACTAGCGTTCGGAGGTCCCTAGCCATGGGCGGCCTAACCATTTCCGACCTGGTCGTCGAGTATTCCAGCGGCGGGTACGCCGTGCGGCCGATCGACGGGTTAAGCCTCGACGTGGCGCCGGGGTCGCTGGTGATCTTGCTTGGGCCCAGCGGCTGCGGGAAGACGACCCTCTTGTCCTGCCTCGGCGGCATCCTGCGCCCGAAGTCCGGCTCAATCAAGTTTGACGATGTCGACATCACGACGCTGGAGGGCGCCGCGCTGGCGAAGTATCGGCGTGACAAGGTAGGGATCGTCTTCCAGGCGTTCAACCTGGTCTCGAGCCTTACCGCCCTGGAGAACGTGATGGTCCCGCTGCGCGCGGCCGGCGTGTCACGAGCGGCCGCGCGTAAGCGTGCCGAGGACCTGCTGATCCGAGTCAATCTCGGCGAACGAATGAAACACCGCCCGGGTGACATGAGCGGCGGCCAGCAGCAACGCGTCGCGGTCGCCCGCGCGATCGCGCTGGACCCGCAATTGATCCTTGCCGACGAACCGACCGCGCACCTGGACTTCATCC
>NZ_JAFREK010000134.1:0-864 GCF_017377535.1 Faecalibacterium sp. Marseille-Q4137 | reverse complement strand
CGAATGGCATCTTCAATTTCATTGATTTCGGAGGTAAGTTCTTGAATGAGCTTAATGGTGTGCTTTAATTCCAAAGACTTAGCAGGCATAACAGAACCAATGGATGTTCTGGCTGCATCTCGGATATGAGTAGCTTTATCTTTTCGGTAATGGCCTCTGGATGTTTTCACGAGAATATTAGCTAATCTGGTCAGATGAGCTTCTGAAATCTGCTTTGCACCGGGATACTCACTGAGAAGTGCGTAGATTGAAGTGCCGTGGATAGACGAAACAAGCTGTTCCAATTCCGGAAACAGGATTGTAACCAATCTGGACACCGACTGCTTTAGTTTAGCGCGTTCCTGAACTTTATCAAATCGGTATCTCGTGAGTGACTTTAGTTCTTCGTTGTGATATGCTGTATCTGTGTAGGACTTAAGGTCTACATCGGACAACAGCATAGTTGCAATCGTTTTTGCATCCACACGATCGGTTTTAGTTTTGCGAAGACTGAGGCTCTTTCGATACAGGTTGGTATGCAAGGGATTCATGACATAGACGGGCAGATCATTGTCAAGAAGAAACCCAAGGATGTTGTAGCTATAATGTCCGGTAGCTTCAAGCCCTACTTTTATTTTGTCTGATTTTTGAGAACAGTCTTGGATTGTTTGTAGCAGACTTTTGAAACCATCCATGTTGTTGGGAATGGTAAAGCAATCGACAAGGGTCGTTCCTTCCGAATCGAGAATGCAACAGTCATGCTTATCTTTGGCAACATCAATTCCGACACAGACCATTTTATACCTCCGTTATATTATTCAATGCTGCTTAGGACCACAGACTTCTTTGCTCTTGTAACCTCGTTCTAAATAAACCGTCTGGCGG
>NZ_JAFREK010000133.1:0-815 GCF_017377535.1 Faecalibacterium sp. Marseille-Q4137 | reverse complement strand
CAAAGTAGCGCGCTCCGGTGTCGAATGCGTTGCGTACGGCGAACTCTGGCAGCGCCCGTACGGCCATCCAGCCGGCCGCATACGCCCAGTCGGTCGCGGTGCGCGTCACGGAACTGCGCGGATCTTTGGGCAGCTTCAAGCCCTTAAGGCCGGCAATCACCGGTCGCCCTTTCCAGGAATCGCCATCCGATCGATGGCTCCGGGTGAAGTCCAGACCGTGTGCAACCGCTGCACGCAGGTGATCACGCTGGCGACGGCCAGCAGCCACATCCCCACCGACAACGCCGGCGGCCAGGGCACAAACGGGAAGTCCGACACCCCGGCGCCGGTCAGCACGATGATCAACCGTTCCGGCCGTTCGATGAAGCCGCCGTCGCCGCGCAGCCCGCTGGCCTCCGCCCGGGCCTTGATGTAAGAGATCACCTGCGAGGTGACCAGACAGATCAAGGTCGCGATCACCAGCGGTCGGTCGCGCATGTGAAACGCTATCCACCACAGCAGACCGCAGAACACCGCGCCGTCACTGATGCGGTCACAGGTGGCGTCCAGCACCGCGCCGAAGCGAGTGCCGCCCCCGCGCTCCCGGGCCATCGCCCCGTCCAGCATGTCGAACAACACGAAGAACCACACCACACACGCACCCGCGAACAGCTTGCCCATCGGGAACAGCGTCAGCGCTCCCGCCACCGACGCGGTGGTGCCCAGGATGGTGACGACGTCCGGCGTGAGGCCGACCCGCAGCAGTCCCCTGGCGATCGGGGTGGTAATCCGGGCGAACGCCGCCCGGGACAGGAAGGGCAGCTTGCTCATGGTTG
>NZ_JAFREK010000132.1:0-824 GCF_017377535.1 Faecalibacterium sp. Marseille-Q4137 | reverse complement strand
TTCGGCGCCCGGCCAGGGCATCGATGCCGGTGAATAGCCGCTCCTGGGCGGTGGCCGGGAGATAGATCAGCAGCCCTTCGGCAATCCATGCCGACGGTGCAGCCGCATCGAAACCACTGTCCCGCAAGGCTTGTGGCCAATCGTCACGCAGGTCGACGGCGATCTCGCGGCGCAGGGCGCGCGGTTGGGCACCGTGGCTGGCGAGCACCTCGCGCTTGAAAGCAAGGACCTGCGGGCGGTCCAGCTCAAAAACCGTGGTCCCGTCGGGCCAAGGCAGCCGGTACGCGCGCGAGTCCAGCCCCGCCGCCAGGATGACCACCTGCCGCGCGCCGGCGGCGGCGGCCCGACGGAAATACTCGTCGAAATACTTGGTGCGGGCACCCTGGAAGTTGACGAAGTGCTCGCCGAAATCGGTGCTCTTCAACTTGTGGTCGGGAAGCTTGCCGTCGAGCACATCGGCCCACGAACCGCCGACGGCACGGCAGAACGCCTCCGCATATGGGTCGACGACCAGCGGGTCGGACTTCTGGGCTTCCAGCGCTCGCGCCGTCGCGACAAACAGCGCGGTCGAACCGACACTCGTTGTGATGTCCCAGCTATCACCTTCGGTACGCACCCAATCGACCCTACGCGGCTAGCTCAGCCCCGATCTCCAGGCTCCGCCGAGCCAGGCGCATCCCGGTCCGGATCCCACGAACCCGGCACCATTGGCGTCGTTGGCCCGTCGCCGAAATCATCGCCAGCCAGCGTGGTCATCCCGGCCGCGTCGGCAACCGCCTCCCTGCGGGCCGTCCCGGCAAAGCCCAGATGTCCGGCACCCCGAT
>NZ_JAFREK010000131.1:0-879 GCF_017377535.1 Faecalibacterium sp. Marseille-Q4137 | reverse complement strand
GGTCGTGCAGTCCCAGCGCGCCCGCCACCGTGACCGGCACCAAGTCGGGGCCCGTGATCGGCGCCAGATCCACGAACCACGCGCGACCGAACTCACCGGCGATCTGCGCCGCGAGCTGCGCCGCCAGCCGTGTCTTGCCCACGCCGCCGGCGCCGGTCAGGGTCACCAACCGGTTATCGGTCACCAACCGGTGCACCTCGGTGATCTGCGCGCCGCGCCCCACAAAACGCGTCAGGTGCACCGGAAGACCATGGGCCACATCGTCATTGGCCACCCGCAGCGGCGGGAAATCGATACGCAATTCGGGATGACACAGCTGCATTACCCGCTCCGGACGCGACAGATCCCGCAGCGCGTGCGTCCCCAGGTCAACCAGCCATGCTTTGTCCGGGAGGCGATCGATGACCAGGCTTTCGGTCACGCCCGAGAGCACCGTCTGGCCCCCATGCGCCAAGTCACGCAGGCGCGCGGTCCGGTTGATGGTCGGACCGGCATAGTTGCCTTCGTCGCGGAGCGCGACCTCCCCGGTGTGCACGCCTATGCGCAACCGGATCGGTGCGAGCCGCGCTCGCTGCAAGTCCAACGCGGCGGCCACGGCATCCGACGCGCAGGCGAACGCGAGGACAAAGCTATCACCCTCACCCTGCTCGACTGGGCGTACGCCGTCATGGGCGGCAATCACACCAGACACGGCTTTGTCGAGGCGCGCCACGGCAGCACCCATGTCGTCTGGATGGGTCTCCCACAGCCAGGTGGATCCCTCGACGTCGGCCAACAGCAATGTCACTGTGCCCCGTGGCAGCAACTTGCTCATCCCCGCTCCACTCAGTCGCACTCATGCTAGCCAGCGGTGACCGGGTAGCAAAGGCCGTATGCCAT
>NZ_JAFREK010000130.1:0-830 GCF_017377535.1 Faecalibacterium sp. Marseille-Q4137 | reverse complement strand
CTCGGTCTGCTCGACCAGCCGGGTGGCGGCGTCGGATCCGTGGTAGGGGATGTCGCCGACCCGCTGCGCCGCGTGCTCGTCAGCGACGGCAATATTGGTCACCCCGGTCTGCGCACGTTGTCGCAGCAACGTGTCCAGATGGGCGCCGCCAGCGGCCAGCCCGACTACCTCGAAACGGTCCGGATTGTCGGCGATGACCTGAAGCGCCTGGGTGCCGATCGAGCCGGTACTGCCCAGCACCACCACCCGCAACCGGCCGTCAGCGCGCCCGTCGGTCGAGTTGGTCACCTCATCATTGTGCGCCACCACCTCGTTGTCACCGCGCCGCCGGATCACGACGCGTCCACCGGTAGCCACACTTCCCCGTGGAATGCAATCGTCTTGATGCCTGCGCTTGATGCTAAGATGCCATGCGTGCGCACGACGATCCGTATCGATGACGAGCTGTACCGCGAGGTGAAAGCAAAGGCCGCTCGTTCCGGGCGTACCGTGGCCGCGGTTCTTGAAGATGCGGTGCGGCGTGGTCTCAACCCGCCTAAGCCGCAGGCCGCCGGCCGTTATCGAGTCCAGCCGTCGGGTAAGGGCGGCCTGCGGC
Source organism: Faecalibacterium sp. Marseille-Q4137 (assembly GCF_017377535.1). Classification (NCBI taxonomy): domain Bacteria; kingdom Bacillati; phylum Bacillota; class Clostridia; order Eubacteriales; family Oscillospiraceae; genus Faecalibacterium; species Faecalibacterium sp. Marseille-Q4137. The sequence goes on along the minus strand of NZ_JAFREK010000130.1, from coordinate 235 downwards.
CCGGTGTCGATCTATCGTCCAACGCCGCACTTGCCGAAGCGATGAACGACGGCGTGTCGGTCGATGCTGTGCGTTGATGTCAACGTGCTCGTTTACGCGCATCGGGCAGACCTACGGGAGCACGCGGACTATCGGGGTTTGCTTGAGCGGCTGGCCAACGATGACGAGCCGCTGGGTCTACCAGATAGCGTGCTCGCCGGCTTCATCCGGGTGGTTACCAACCGCCGCGTCTTCA
>NZ_JAFREK010000012.1:0-78713 GCF_017377535.1 Faecalibacterium sp. Marseille-Q4137 | reverse complement strand
GCATTTCCCCTGCAGCCCCTCCCACCCGGAGTTCCCCTCCACCGCCCTGCGGGCCGGGAAAGTGTTCCGTGCCAACACCACTCTGCGGTTCTTCACCGGCAAACAGTGCGGGAAGCTGTAAGATCCGGCCCTCTCAGGCAAAGCCTGACAGCTTTGCCCGGGAGGGCCTTTTTCTCTGATTTGCACAAAGCGTTCCATCACTCCATGTGCAAAAAACAAAAAACGCTTGTAAATCAATGCGCGGAAAAATAATTGGAAACAAAAATCCATCCTTATAAAATTCCCGTTACTTGATTCTGCGGCCAAAACGTTGTATCCTTGTGGCAGAAGGCGGGCCTGCCCCGCGCAAGCAACTTTGGTGACGAGAAGAGAGGTACTTTTATGGCAATTTTGGTTTCCGGCGGTGCCGGTTATATCGGCAGCCACACCTGTATCGAACTGCTGAACGCTGGCTTTGACATCGTGGTGGCAGATAACTATTACAACGCTTCCCCCGTGGTGCTGGATCGGGTCAAGCAGATCACCGGCAAGGACTTCCGGTTCTATCAGGCTGATATGACAAAGCACGAGGACGTGGAGAAGATCTTCACCGAGTGCCCTGATATCGATGCTGTCATCCAGTTTGCCGCCTATAAGGCTGTGGGCGAGAGCGTCTCCAAGCCCATCGAGTACTACTATAACAACCTCAACTGCACGCTGGTCATTCTGGACGTGATGCGCCGCCACAACTGCCGCAACTTCGTGTTCAGCTCCTCCGCCACCGTCTACGGCGACCCCGCCAGCGTGCCCATCACCGAGGACTTCCCCGTGGGTGCCACCACCAATCCCTACGGCACCACCAAGGCCTTTACTGAGCGCATCCTGACCGATGTCTGCAAGGCTGACCCCACCCTGAACGTGGCCCTGCTCCGTTACTTCAACCCCATCGGTGCCCACAAGTCCGGCCTGATCGGTGAGGACCCCAACGGCATCCCCAACAACCTGATGCCTTACATCGCCAAGGTGGCCGTGGGCAAGCTGGAAAAGGTGCACGTCTTTGGCAACGACTACCCCACCCCCGACGGCACCGGCGTGCGCGATTACATCCATGTGGTTGACCTGGCCCGGGGCCATGTCTGCGCCATCAAGAAGCTGCAGACCAACTGCGGCCTGTTCATCTGCAACCTGGGCACCGGCCACGGTTACAGCGTGCTGGATGTCATCCATGCCTTTGAGAAGGCCTGCGGCAAGAAGCTCCCCTATGTGATCGATCCCCGCCGCCCAGGCGATATCGCCGAGTGCTATGCCGACCCCACCAAGGCCAAGAACGAGCTGGGCTGGGTGGCTGAGTACGGCATCGAGGAGATGTGTGCCGACAGCTGGAACTGGCAGAAGAACAACCCCGATGGCTACCACACCGTGAAGTAAACAGAATTGTTCTCAAAACGCACCTTTGAACGTGAAAATTCAGGGGTGCGTTTTCTTTTTGCCCGGAAACCTGCCGGAACAGGAGAAGGATTTCCACAAAAAACAGCGGGGACAGGCGAGAATTTTTGCCGCTTCCTGCCTTGACAATGCCTTTGAGTTAGCTTATATTAAGACTGTTCACATACACTAACATTTTGTCGAAGGAAAGGCATCTGCCATGACATTAAAGGAACTGAAGATCGGCGAAAGTGCCGTGATCGATACAGTGGGCGGAACGGGAGAACTCCGCCAGCATTTTCTGGATATGGGGCTGATCCCCGGCGAGAAGGTCACGCTGGTGAAATTCGCGCCCATGGGGGACCCCATGGAGCTGCAGATCCACGGCTATGAGCTGACCCTGCGGCTGGACGATGCGGCACGGATCGAGATCACCCCGGCGGAAGCACCCGCAGCGGCCCCGGCACGGAAGGCCGGCCGGATGGTGGAGCACCCGGGCCTGGGTGAGGGCGGCCGCTACCACACCAAAAAGGGCGAACACCCGCTACCGGATGGAACGGTGCTGACATTTGCGCTGGCCGGAAATCAGAACTGCGGCAAAACGACCCTGTTCAACCAGCTCACCGGCTCCAACCAGCATGTGGGCAACTTTCCGGGCGTGACGGTGGACCGCAAGAGCGGTGCCATCCGGGAGCACCCTGATACCGAAGTCACCGACCTGCCCGGCATCTACTCCATGTCGCCCTATTCCAGCGAGGAGATCGTGACCCGCCAGTTCATCATTGGCGAAAAGCCCACGGGCATCATCAACATCGTGGATGCCACCAACATCGAGCGCAATCTGTACTTAACGATGCAGCTGATGGAGCTGGACACCCCCATGGTGCTGGCACTGAATATGATGGATGAGGTGCGCGGCAACGGCGGCACCATCAACATCAACGAGATGGAAGCGATGCTGGGCATCCCGGTGGTCCCCATTTCCGCCGCCAAGAACGAGGGCGTGGATGAGCTGGTGGATCACGCCATCCATGTGGCAAAGTATCAGGAGCGCCCGGGCCGGATGGACTTCTGCGGCGAGGATGACCACGGCGGTGCGGTTCACCGCTGCATCCACGGCATCATCCACCTCATCGAGGACCACGCCCGGGCGGCGGGGATCCCGGTGCGCTTTGCCGCCACAAAGCTGGTGGAGGGCGACCCCCGCATTGAGGAGGCCCTGAAGCTGGATCAGAACGAAAAAGAGATGATCGAGCATATCATCCTGCAGATGGAGCAGGAGCGCGGCCTGGACCGCGCCGCCGCCATTGCAGATATGCGGTTCCACTTTATCCACCAGCTGGTGAATCAGACCGTGGTAAAGCCCCACCAGAGCAAGGAGCAGCTGCGCAGCGCAAGGATCGACCGCTTCCTCACCGGAAAATATACGGCGATCCCGGCGTTTGTGGGCATCATGGCGCTGGTTTTCTACCTGACCTTCGGCGTGATCGGCGCGGGGCTGCAAAGCCTGCTGGAACTGGGCATTGAGAACCTGACGATCCTTGTGGACAATGCCCTGACGGCGTGGAACGTCAACGATGCAGTGCATTCGCTGGTGATCGACGGCATCTTTACCGGTGTGGGCAGTGTGCTGAGTTTCCTGCCCATCATCGTGACCCTGTTCTTCTTCCTTTCCCTGCTGGAGGATACCGGCTATATGGCCCGCGTGGCTTTTGTGATGGACAAGCTGCTGCGGCGCATCGGTCTTTCGGGCCGCAGCATCGTGCCCATGCTCATCGGCTTTGGCTGCACGGTCCCCGGCGTGATGGCAAGCCGCACGCTGCCCTCGGAGCGGGACCGGAAAATGACCATCCTGCTCACGCCCTTTATGAGCTGCTCGGCCAAGCTCCCGATCTACAGCCTGTTTGCGGTGACCTTCTTCCCGGAGTACGCCGCACTGGTCATGGTGGGCCTGTATTTTCTGGGCATCCTTGTGGGCATCGGAATGGCCTTTCTGCTCAAGGGAACGCTGTTCAAAGGCGAGGCCGTGCCCTTTGTTATGGAGCTGCCCAACTACCGCCTGCCCGGCCTGAAAAATGTGGCCCAGCTGCTCTGGGAAAAGGCCCGGGATTTCCTCGAGCGTGCCTTTACGGTCATCTTCCTGGCAACCATCGTCATCTGGTTCCTGCAGAACTTTGACTTCCAGCTCAGCCTGACCGCAGACCCGCAGGAGAGCATCCTGGCCTGGATCGCCAGCGGCATCGCGCCGTTGTTCGCACCGCTGGGCTTTGGCGACTGGCGGGTGTCCACGGCGCTGATCACCGGCTTTATGGCAAAGGAGAGCGTTGTCTCTACCCTTACCATCCTGTATGGCTCCGCTGCCGCACTGGGCGCGGCGCTCAGCCCGGCGGCAGCGGCTCCCCTGCTGGTGTTCTGCCTGCTCTATACTCCCTGCATCGCCGCTGTGGCATCGGTCAAGCGGGAGATGGGCGGCCGCTGGGCCACTGTTATGGTCGTAAACCAGTGCGTTGTGGCATGGCTTGCCGCGCTCGTTGTGCGGTTCCTCGCCGTGGCAGTGCTGTGACCCTGCCCTGAAGCATATCAAAAGCCCGTACCGTGAAAATCTTCATGGTGCGGGCTTTTTGCGTTGGACAAAGTATATGGAGCAGGAGATTTTACGCTGCCTGCCCTTGACAACAGAGATTCCCTGTGCTAAAATACTTCAAAAATGAACAATGCAAAAAGAGAGAAAGAAGGGTGCGGAATGCGTGAGCTGAACCCCAGTGTGGAATTTGCCAACAAGACGGGCCTTGTGTACAGCGCTGTCTGCAAGCCGCTGTGCCAGAAGCTGCACCTGCCGCAGACAGCGTTTGATATCCTGATGTTCCTTGCCAACAACCCCAACTACACGACCGCCCGCGATATCGTGGAGGTGCGCCACATCAAGGCGAACCTTGTCTCGGTGAATGTGGACAGGCTGGTGCAGGAGGGCTTTCTGGAGCGTCGCCCGGTGCCGGGTGACCGCCGCAAAACGGAGCTTGCCTGCACCGAAAAGGCGCAGTCCATCATCGAACAGGGCCGCAGGATGCAGGATGATTTCATCCGTCGCCTGATGGCAGGGCTGGAGGAAGAAAAACTCGAGATATTTTTTGAAGTCATCGATACAATGAACGAAAACCTGGATGCGATCTTGGAAGGAGAAGAATAAGATGAACCTGCTATTTACCATCATTGTTACCTTTTTTGCCGGGATGGGCGCGGGCCTGGGCACCGGCTTTGCGGGCATGAGCGCCGCCGCTGTCATCAGCCCGATGCTCATCACCTTCCTGGGGATGGACCCCTACATGGCGGTCGGTATTGCCCTTTCCTCGGATGTGCTGGCCAGTGCGGTGTCTGCCTACACCTACCACAAAAACAAGAACCTTGATATCAAGAACGGCCTGATTATGATGGCCAGCGTGCTGCTGTTCACCGTGGTGGGCAGCTGGGTGGCAAGCCTGGTGCCTTCCACCACCATGGGCAGCTTTTCGGTGTTTATGACGTTCCTGCTGGGCATTAAATTCATCGTCAAGCCCGTTATGACCACAAAAGAAGCCATGCAGGGGGTCTCTGCTAAGAAGCGTGCCCTCCAGTCTATCGTCTGCGGTGTGGTCATCGGGATGATCTGCGGCTTTATCGGTGCCGGCGGCGGCATGATGATGCTGCTCATCCTGACCAGTGTGCTGGGTTACGAGCTCAAGACTGCCGTGGGCACCAGCGTGTTCATTATGACCTTCACCGCCCTGACCGGCGCGGTCTCCCACTTTACCATCGGCGGCGCACCGGACTGGACCGTGTTCATCCTCTGCGTTCTGTTCACCCTGCTGTGGGCCCGTATCGCCGCTGTCTTTGCCAATAAGGCCGATGCCAAGACCCTGAACCGTGCAACCGGCATCGTTCTGGTCGTGCTGGGCATCGTGGTCATGGGCTTCAATCTCCTGACAAAATAAACCGCAAAAGAAAAGAGCCTGTCTCCCGAAATTCCTTGGAGACAGGCTTTTTTTGTTGTACTTTTGAAAATTACTTTTCTTCGATGGTGGAGTGCTCAATCACCCAGTCGGCGGCGCGGCGGATGGCCTCGCTACGCTGCATGGCGGGGATGTTGGCGTTGGCCTTGACCTCTTCCAGCGTTTTCTTGGTGCGGTCGGCGCGCTCCTGCAGGTTCTTGGTGATCTCCTCATCGGTGGGCACCAGACCCTCGTTCTGGGCGACCTGCAGCAGAGCCATCCGGGCGCGGGTGTTCTTCTCGGCGGCGGCGTGAACGTTGGCCGTGAAGTTCTCGCGGGTCTGGTGGATCTGGCTCAGGTAGCGGTCCAGGCTCATGCGCTGCATCTGGAGCTGCTGCTGGATGTTCTGCATCTCCTGCTGGTAGGTGCTCTCCACCAGAACGCTGGGGAGCTCGCCCTCAGCGGCAGAGGCCAGCTGGGTCAGCACCTGATCCTTGGCGCGGTTCAGGGCGCTGGCATGCTTGCCGTCATGCAGCTGCTTGCGCACCTGCTCCCGGAACGCTTCCATGGTGTCCACCTTGCCCACCTTCTTGGCAAAATCGCTGTTCAGGGCGGGCAGCTGGCGGACGCAGACATCGATCAGCTTGATCTTAAAGACAACGGGCTTTCCGGCCAGGTCCTTGACGTGATAGCGTACCGGGAAGGTGACGTTGATCTCGAATTCCTCGCCGCCCTTGTGGCCCAGAATGCCGTCCTCAAAGCCGGGGATCATCCGGCCGCTGCCCAGCTGCAGGGTCTGGTTCTGTGCGGAACCGCCCTGGAAGGGCTTGCCGTCCAGCAGGCCCTCGTAATCGATGTGAACGATGTTGCCCTTGACGGCCGGGCCCTTGTGGGGCACCAGCTCGGCGGCAGCATTGCGGCGGCGCTCCAGCACGGCATCGATCTCTTTGTCGGTGACGGCGGGGGTCACGCACTCCACATGGAAGCCGGTGGTCTGGGTCAGGTTCAGCTCCGGCTGCAGCGGGGTGGTGGCGGTTGCCACAAAGCCCTCGTCCTTTTTAACGCTGACCAGGTCATAGCTGGGATCATCCACCGCCTTGAAGCCGTGCTCGGCCATGGCGGCCTCGTACAGGGCAGGAACATCGCGATCCATCAGGTCGTTGATGGCATCATACCAGAATGTGTGCTCGCCGCGGTCGGCCTCGATCTGAGCACGGTCGGCCTCGCCCTTGGCAAAGCCCTTGATGGTGTAGCTGGCGCGAGTGCGCTCATACACCGCATTGGATGCGGTCTCCAGCTCCTCAGCTGTTGCGCTGAAGGTCATCTTGCAGACACTCTTTTCGGGAGTTTCCACGCTTACCAGTTTCATAGGAATCCAACCTCCGTGTTGCCCCCAAAGGAGCGATTTCAAACATTAATAAAGTTATTATAGCACAAGTGGGGCAAAAGCGGTATAATAAAAGAGAGAAAAAAGTGCGAAGCGGGCGATTTCTGCCCGGCGGAGCACGAAAGGATGTGCATCGGATGCGCTTGTTTGACGTTCTCGGGCCGGTTATGATCGGCCCCTCTTCCAGCCATACAGCGGGTGCCGCCCGGATCGGCTACACGGCCCAGAAGCTTTTGGGCGAGATCCCGGTGCAGGCGGATATCGGCCTGTACGGCAGCTTTGCCACCACCGGAAAGGGACATGGCACGGATAAAGCCCTGGTCGCCGGCCTGCTTGGCCTGCGGCCCGATGACCCCCGCCTGCCCGACAGCTTTGCCCTGGCCGCAGAGCAGGGCATGGCATTCCGGATCCATCCTGTGGAATTGCGCTCTGCGCACCCCAATACCGCTGTTCTCACCCTGACAGGCCGGGAGGGGCGGGTGCTTTCCATGAAAGCCGCTTCGGTGGGCGGCGGGCGCATCCGCGTGACCGAGATCGACGGCGTGCCCGCCGATTTCGGCGGCGACAGCAACACCCTGATCATTCACAATGAGGACACCCCCGGCTGCATCGCCGAGGTGACCACCTGCCTTGCCGTGCGCAGGATCAACGTTGCATCGATGCAGGTGTTCCGCGCAGGAACCGGCGGCTATGCCGTTATGGTGCTGGAGTGCGATTCCCACATCCCCCACCCGCTGGAACGGAAGCTGGCGACCCTGCCCGGCATCCTGAAGGTGACCTGCCTGAACATCGACGAGCCCGAAGAAGACGCGGAGGAATGACCATGTCCTTTTTATCCTGTGAAGAAATGCTGGCCGCTGCCCGCAGCCAGAACCTCTCCCTTGCCGAGGCCATCCTGCGCAGTGATCTGGCCGAGAGCCGCCTGACCGAAGAGGCCAGCCGCCATGCCATGCATCACCTGTGGCATGTGATGGAGGCCACCAGCCGGGATTATGACCCTGCTCAGCGCAGCCGCAGCGGCCTGTCCGGCGGCGATGCCGCCAAGGTGGAACAGGCCCATCAGGCGGGCAGAAGCTATGGCGGGGATTACCTTGCAGAGGTGACCGCCGAAGCTCTCAAGACCGCTGAGTGCAACGCCTGCATGAAACGGATCGTTGCTGCCCCCACAGCGGGCAGCTGCGGTGTGCTCCCGGCGGTACTGCTTCCCCTTGCCCGTGCAGGTGAAGCCGATGAAGAAGCCATCTGCGAAGCCCTCTATGTGGCCGCAGGCTTCGGGCAGGTCATCGCCGCCCGGGCCACTCTGGCCGGTGCCGAGGGAGGCTGTCAGGCTGAGGTAGGAGCCGCCAGCGCCATGGCCGCCGCCGCCCTCTGCCACCTGAAGGGCGGTACCCCGGAGCAGTGCGCCGCCGCTGCCGCTATGGCACTGGGCAACCTGCTGGGCCTAGTCTGCGACCCTGTGGCCGGTCTGGTGGAGGTGCCCTGCATCAAGCGCAATGTTGTTGGTGCCGTGAACGCCGTTTCCTGCGCCAATATGGCGCTTGCGGGGGTGGATTATGCCATCCCCTGCGATGAAGTCATCGATGCCATGGGCCGCGTGGGCAGTCTGCTCTCCCCTGATCTGCGGGAGACCGGCCAGGGCGGCCTTGCCGCAACGCCGACCGGTGTCCGCATCGCCGAGCGTCTGGCAGAGGAAGCCTGAGGTCCGCGCGAAGAATTACGAAGAATACTGAAAAAACGAAAAGACGTACTTTTCTGCGTGGAAAAATAAAAAACGAAAATAAAATCAAAAAATCTGCGAAAAACTGTTGACAAACCCCGCCCTGCGTGATAAAATACATCTTGTTCCGACCGGAACGTATGCGTTGGTAGCTCAGCTGGATAGAGTGACTGACTACGAATCAGTAGGCCGGGGGTTCGAGTCCCTTCCATCGCACCAGAAAATGCCGTGAAATCGAAAGATTTCATGGCTTTTTTGTTTTTCTGGCAGAGTCTGCACACTTTTGCACATCTCCTGCACACTTTACAAAAAAGCCATGAACTCTTTGCATCGCTTGCACAGCGTGTATTTCGCTGCACAAAAAAGAGAATTTTACGCGAAGAGCACCCGCGTCAGCTCGCGGCGCTCCTCTGCGTCCATCTGCCGGATGGCTTCAAGGATCATTTTACCCGTGATTTTTGTTGCCACCGGCGTTTTGTTTTCCGGGGGTTCCTGCGGCTTTGCACCGGCCACATCCTGCGTGTAGAAGTCGGCTTCGATCTTCTCGGTCAACTCCAACCGGGGTTTGTCCTGCGTGTGAGCGTAGGTGTCCATCAGGACGGTGGCGGTTGCATGGCCAGTGTTGCCCTGCACCGACTTGAAGTCACCGCCAGATTGCAGCAGCTGGTAGGTGGCACTGGAGTGGCGCAGACCGTGGAACACGATCTTCTCAAACTCCGGGTGCTCCGCCCTCCACATACGGTACCACTTGGTCAGAACGTCCGGGGCAATGGGTAAGCCGTCTGGTAAGCGGAACAGCTGACCGCAGTTGCTGTATTTTTCCGGGGCATTCTGTTCGTCCTGCTTCATCTTTTCCAGCCATGCCAGAAGCTCCTCTTTCAAGGGCTTGGTCATGTACAGGATGCGGTTGGACTTTTTGGTCTTAGTCCGCTTGAGGATCAGCGAGGACTTACTCCCCTCCCGTCTGTCCGGGAAGGTGTGGTAGATCTGGGTAGGATCAATCTTGGACAAGGCGACCTTGTCGGCACGCTGCAAGGCTTTGTTCACCGAGATGGTTCCCCGTCCGTCTGCTGCATCAAAGTCGAGGTCTCCCGGCTGCAAGCCGAGGATCTCGCCCTCACGGAGCGAGAGGATCATGCTCATGTGCACCGCCAGATGCAGGGCGGGGTTCTCGATGGTCTGCAGCGCCGCCAACATGGTGCGCTCATCCCAGATGGTGCGTTCTTCTGTGTTGATCTTTGGGGCTTCACGGGGAGTAGGCGATTTGTGAATCAGATCCCAGTCAACGGCATACGAAAAGGCGGTCTTCAGGAGCGTGTGGACTTCGTGAATGGACGTGCTGGATAACAGCCGCTTCTTCTGATTTTCCGTCAGCTCTTGCTTTTCGCCGTGAACGTACTGGCCGCAAGGGGTCTGGCTCAGAGTGGCGTAGAACTGCTCGATGTCGTAGGTGCGGAGGTCTTGCACCTTCCGCTTTCCGATATACGGCACGATGAGGTTCTGCACCATCGCCACAGATTGGGTGTAGGTCTTGGGAGACCACTTGTGTTTGCTGGACTGAATGGGGATCCACTTGTACAGCATCTCCTCGACCGTCATGGTGTCGGGCACGAGGAAGGTGCCGTCCAGCAGTTCCTTCTCCACCGTGATCTTGCGCTCCTGCGCTTCGGCCTTGGTCTTGAAGGTTTCCCAGCCCTTGCAGGGCTTGCCAGCATGATCTTTGTAGTTGTATCGGACGGAATACGTGTTGCCACGTTTCATAATAGATGCCATAGATGTTCCCTCCCTCAGACCGCTGCAAACCAATCGTCAAAGCTCTGCTTGCTTACCCGGATGCTGGTACCGAGGCGGATCACCTTGAAGTCTTTCGTGGTGTTGCACAGATTGTACGCAGCACGGTTGGAGATCGCCAACAGTTGGGCAATCTCCTCCACCCGGTAAACGAGCGGGGCGTGTCGGACGGTTTTGCTGGTCTGGTCAGAAGGTTCTACGGCAGGGGTTTCGGACAATTTCATTGTAGGGGATTCGGGCGCGATTTTCAAGTCCTCACGGGTCAGTTTAGCGGAATTTTTGCGGACATTCGTCATAGGCATGTCTCCTTTGCACTTCTCCAGACCCGGCGCAGTTCCGGTTGAGCTGCACCCTGTGGGCTGGTAAATATGTAAGGGCCTGCCGCTCCTGACCCGAAGCAGCAGCCCAAAAAAGTGCGAGAACTTGAATTTACGCGCCCCATGCGCCCCAAACCACACAAAAGTACCTTCCTGTGTTGATTTTATAGGGCGCATGGCTGGGATGCACGCGCCCTCTTGGGGCGCATCTTGGTTTCTCTCCCGCCCCGAAGGGCGTTTTGCCGCCCCGCATCCGCCCGGAAGGGGCGGATGCGCGCTCGAAGAAAACAACGATAACAGGTAAAAACAAATGTTTTGGGGCGCGTAGGGCGGGAGATTTTCACTTTTCGTGTGTTTTATGCCGCAGCAAAGGCGGGGTGGACGCATACGCCCCGGAAGCCGCGATACTTTCCCTCGATGTGCTTGGAAAAGGTCAGGCCATACTTCCCGGCATTTTTCAGCAGGAACTGGCTGAACTTCTTTTGCGGAACAGGCGATTCCAGATTATCCTCGCACCACTTGGTGTAGGCGCGGTAGAGATAGGTGGAGCGTTCCTCGGTGTCGGGCTTGAAACGGACATACGCCGTTGCCTGCATGAACTGGGTCAGGTTGTCGCTGTCCGCCATGGCTGCTTCGAGGTTCTGGATGGAGCGCTCGCTGATGGTAAACTGATAGCGGTTCGCCAGCAAACGGTGCAGTCCCTCCAGCATCCACAGCAGGATGCCGGGACGCTCCTCGGACAACTCTTCGATGAGGAACGGGTTATCCACCCGGGCAGGGTCACGGTCTTTCACCGTGATGAGGATCTGTCTGCGCCAGAAGCCGTCGCTGTCATCGTGAGCAGCCACAAGGTTGCCATTGCCGAAGCAGATGAAACGAACGTACAGCAGGCCTTGGACAGCCTGCTTGTTTTTCCGCTCGATGCACAAACGGTCTTCAGCGGTAACGATGGACTTGATGTTCCGTGTTTCGGGCAAAGCCACCATGTTCAGGTCGTCATCGACCATGACCAGCTTGTACTCCAGATTTGCACTGGCAAAGCGGTTCGTTTCGATGCGGAGGATGGATTCGGAGTGAGAGGCTTCCCCGAACAGCTTCTTCAGCAGTAAGCCGATGCGGGACTTACCTTCGCCGCCCTTGCCGGTCATGACCAGCATCTTCTGCGCCTTGGTAGACGGGATCAGGAGATAGCCAAGGTATTCCTGCAAGGTCAGAATATCCTCCGGGATGAGCAGACCGTCCAGAAATTCCAGCCACTTGGTCGGTGCGGGGGCATCAGGCTGGTATTCCACGGGGAGCCGGTTCAGGCAGAGTTCCTTTTCCGGCACAAATCCCCGCTCATCCAGAAAGTAGGTTCCGTTCTGGAGATGGATGCGGTCAAGTTGAGGTTTCCATTCAGGGGTATAGGTTTCGATACGGAGTGCGTCCAGAACCTGCTTTTCCTTCTTGGCAAGGTTGTCGAGCACAAAGTCACGGAGGTCGCTGTGGACTTCGTAGAGCAGTGCATCCTCGTCTACCTCGCCGTTCTGGTCGAACAGCTTCTGTTTCAGGCACATCATGGGGTGTTTCTCTAAAAGGTACTGGCAGTAAGCGGTTTCACGCACTTTGCCCTTACTGTCTACCCAAGGGCATTCGCATTCTTCCTCTTCTTCCAGTTCGTCCTCATCACGCCAATCGTCGTTCCTCTTTTTCCAGTCGCTCATGCAATCCCTCCCAATACTTCCGTAGCTCGTCTTCGGTCTTCGGGTCCGGGAGCACCGAACAGTCCAGATAATATTCAACGATGTCAAGGTTCTTTATCGCTTCAAGGAAGCAGGGGTGAAGTTCTTCTGTGGGTGACTGCGGTGCGTATCGGATCCGCCAACGCTGCAGACAGCGGTAATAGTCCAGCAACTGCTGCCGGACGGTGGGCGGTCTGCGGGGAGCAAGCCGCACCTTGCCGTCGGCAAGTGCCATGCCGAAATCGTTCTTCAACTTTTCCACGGCCTTATAGGGAGAAAGTTGAAAAAGTCTGCCGACAAAATCGATCACATCGCCATCTGCCTGACAGGCGAAACAATGGAAACGGCTGTCCACCTTCATGCTGGGGTGTTTATCCCCGTGGAAGGGGCAGCACATCATACCGTTCCGGTTTACGGCTAAGCCGTACAGCTCCGCTGCCTGCCGGGTCGAGATGGCGTTCTTTACGTCCGAAAAGACAGAGGTGCTACCCTCCGTCCCAATGGGTGGGGTACAGGCGAAAGGACGAAGCCCGGTGAGGGGCGTGGGTGAGGTTGGGTTTATTCACACATCGATCCGTCAGAGTGTTGTTCATTTGACCTCCTGCTGCGGTACGGTGTGGCTGCGCTCTTCCTTGCGGAAGAAGGCTTCCACGTTCTGTTGTGCGGTGCGGAGTTCACGCAGTTCGATCTGCGCTTTCTTGTAGCGGGTGTAGAACCCGTTTTTCTCCGAGGAAAGGGTCTGATATTCGGCATCCAGCTTTTTGAGATCCGGCAGTGTCCTGAGCCCGTTGGCCTTGAAATAGGCACAAGCGGCCTCGTACACAGCAAACTCTGCACGGTGCTGCTCCTTGAACTTGGCGGGATTCCGCACAGTCTGGAGCTTCTGTGCAAGGGGCTTGTACTGCCGATAGACCACAAGATGCCCGCGCAGCTCCTTGAGGGAGACCATGCGGGCATCCAAGTCTTTGACCACCGCCAGTGCATCGTCGTGCTGGGTTTTCAGTTCGGCAATGCGCTGGTTCAGGGCATCTTCGCTGAGCAGCTTTTTCTCCTGCAGGAGACACAAGGTTTGCGACCAGCGTTTGAGGTTGAACTTTTTCGCCCAACGCTCATAGCCGATGCCCTTACCTGCGGCAACATTCGCCTGAATGTCAACCAGTTTCCTGATCTTATCCGGCTTCTTTTCGCTGCTGGGCTGGATGGTGACGGCAAGCTGGATGTTCTGGGAGAGGACGGTCAGCACCTGCTCCTTTTCCAGCTTCTTGCTCAGTTTCTTGGCGGTGATGAACTTTGTCCGGCCGGGCGGGCAGTAGCTCAACCGACCTCGGCTCTCCTTCACGGCGATGCCGTGTTCCTGCATGAGCAATGCAGAAAATTCCTCGAAGGTGGTGGTCTTGTTCAGCACAGCGTAGATCTGCTTTCGCAGCTTGTCCAGTTCGGTCTGATAGACGGTCTGGGTGGGCTGCTGCCCTTCGGCGGCAAGTTTGGCGTTGGCATGGTCGAGGCGGCGTTGTCCGCGCCGCTGCGCCCAATACTCGCGCTCCGAAACATGGTCGCCTTGAGCTTCCAGCAAATTGATCTGGTTCAGATCGGCTTGCTCGCACATTTCCATGACAGCGACACGGAGGTGCCGGAGCATGGCTGAAGTGCAGCGGTGCTTCTTGCCCGCTTCCCAGTCGCACGGCTTGTCCATGAAGGGCTGCCGTTCCACGGTGCGGACGCGCAAGCTGCCGATGACGATGTGGACGTGGATGTTCCCGGCACTGTTGTGCCCATCCGGGTGGGTGCAGACGATGGCGGGATGACCGGGGAAGTTGTCCTTGCAGAACTGCAAGCCAAGGGCTTGCGCCCGCTCCATGGTCAGGTCGTTCTCTACTGCGTCCTTCGGGTCGAAGCTGATGATATAATGGTGGGTCTTCACGTCCTCCCGCCCGCCGTTCTTGCCGTACTTGCGATTGGCAATCAGGCAGGCCATAGCGAACGAGGATTCGCCGCACTCAAGGGTGTCGAGCAGGTACGAATCCCGCAGCTTGGGTCTGCCCTTCTCGTCCAGAATGGGCAGACCGGTGTACTCGTTGTGCTGAAAGGTGAGATAGCTTTCGGCGGCGGCGTAGTTAGAGTTCTTCGAGCTTAAATGCTTGATGGTTGCCATACAGTTCACCAACCGTTTCTTCGGCTTTCAGCCGAAAGTTCGTGAGTGCGGACAGTTCCTCCAGAATTTGCGCCCGGAGCTGCTCGGTGTCTTTGCCGCCGGAGTTGAAGTGCCGTGCAAGCTGGTTGAGGTTGCTGCCCACCTTGCTGCACTGGGCAGACAAGGCGGCAAGCGCCGCCAGTGCATCCTCGCCGCCCTGCGCCACCACAACGGTGTGCTTGACGTTTACGCCGTACAGGACACGGCGGACGAGTTCGGACTGGGTGAGGTGGAGTTCTTTGCAGGCGTATGCAATCCGCAGTTTTTCTTCTGCGGTCACCCTGACTTTGATGATGTGTGTCTTTCGTTTTCGCGGCGTGTCATTGCGGTTCTTCTTTGCGTGTACGTTCGGACTTTTCATTTCAGCCATATTCGACCTCCTGTGAAAATGATAAATGCCCGCTCCGGGATGGAGAGGGCTATGTAATGCGACACGCCGCTTTCGCACCAACGGTGCGAAGCTAGAGCAGGGTTTGGGGAAGGCACTCCCCAACAAGTGGCAGACCATGTGACAGAACATTTTCAAGCATTGAAAATTTGTGGCCACAGGTCGATACTTGCTTTCGCCCTTTCCGTGCAACACTGAAAATTTCAGAATTCGAACCGCAATGCACGTTGAAAATTTTGCAGAGCAAAACGTGTGAAAAGGCAAAGCCCCTGCTCATGGTCACCGTTCACACCGAACGCAGTTCCTGCCCCTGTTTTGCAGCGGCGTTGTCCGGCTCGCCCACAGAAAGCGTGAGGTCATGGCGCAGTATCTCGTTCAGACGGCTTATGTAAGATTCAAGGTACAGTATGAAGAAAGCCGGGCGCAGTGCGGACACTACAACCTGCTTCTTTCAAGCACAAGAATAACACTTTGTGGTTGTGCGGTCAACAACCAAAAACAAATTTTGGAAGATTGAACAACTACATAAGATTTTATTTGTGAAAAAGAAAAATACCGCCCACGCAGCGCAGCGATGATTTTGTCGGGTGAAACGGCGGCAAAATAGATCGGGTGTGTTGCGGGGCGGTAAAAATCTTCATGGGGAATAAATCCTCGCCATTCTGTACTTTTCTACAAAATTGGTGGGATTTGCGATAAAGGGTATCATGGATTGCAGGGCACGTCAAGATGGTTTTGCAAATTTTATTGCAGTAAAGCGGTGATAGTAGGACTTATACTTAACACACGGCAAGAAACAATTTCGATTTCGCACATTGTAATGTTCGCAGAAAAAACTTATAATGCTTTTAAACCTGTAGGACACACAAAACGCAGAAAAGAGAGGGAATCATGAGAAAACTGTTCCTTTTGGAAGATGATTTGAGCCTGATCAGTGGGCTGACCTTTGCATTCAAGAAACAGGGCTTTGCACTGGATACAGCCCGGACACTGGCAGAAGCCGAGGTGCTGTGGTCAGACAGAAAATATGACCTGCTGGTGCTGGATGTTTCCCTGCCGGATGGCTCTGGCTTTGATTTCTGCCAGAAAGTGCGGCGCACATCCAACGTGCCGATTCTGTTCCTGACCGCTTCGGATGAGGAAATGAATATCATCATGGGGTTGGAACTGGGCGGGGATGATTACCTGACCAAGCCGTTCAAGCTGGGTGTCCTGTTGTCGCGGGTCAATGCACTGCTTCGCCGTGCAAACGCGTCCAGCGCAGGAGAACCCGTGCTGGAATCCAATGGTATCACCGTCCGATTGTTGCAGGGGCAGGCGTACAAAAACGGAATCTTGCTGGAACTGACCGGCGCAGAGTACAAGCTGCTCTGCTTCTTTATGCAGCATCCGAATGCCGTGCTATCCAAGGAACAAATTCTGGATGCACTGTGGGACTGCGATGGGGATTACATTGATAGCAGTGCCTTAACAGTGTATATCCGGCGGCTGCGGATGAAGATTGAGGACGACCCCGGTAAACCGCAGATGCTGCTGACCGTCCGCGGCATGGGCTATAAATGGAATGGGTAAAGGTGCCGTATGAAAGTATTCGCAAACCGGGAGATCCGGATTTTGTTCCGGACAGTGCTGGCGGTCTGGGCGGTGGCATTGGCTCTCACGCAGGGCATCGTATGGCATACGACGCATGTATTTTCTTTCGGGTTACTATTGTTTTTTCTGCTTCTGGGCGGCTGTCTCTGGGGCGTGCTTTTTCGCTATTTCCAAAGGCAGAGCGCGCTTCTGGAACAGGCAGTCCAGCAAATCCAAAGCTGTCTGGATGGCAACCCGGATGCACGACTGGACTGCGACCGGGAGGGAGAACTTTACCGTCTGTTTCACTCCGTTAATGCATTGGCGGCAGTTCTGAGCGCACACGCAGACAACGAGCAGCGGGAGAAGCGTTTTTTGAAAAATACCATTGCAGATATTTCCCACCAGCTCAAAACACCGCTGGCGGCGTTGAATATCTACAACGGTCTGCTTCAGGACGAAGCTGTTTCGCCGTCGGAGGTCAAAGAGTTTGCAGACCTGTCCGAACAGGAGTTGGACCGCATCGAAACGCTGGTGCAGAATCTGCTCAAAATCACCCGGCTGGATGCCGGTTCGGTCGTCTTGGAGAAGAAAAACGAAAATGTTGCTGAAATGGTGCAGGACATCGCGCGGCAGTATCACTATCGTGCCAAGCAGGAACAGAAAAAGCTTGTTCTGTCCGGCTCAGAGGCGGTTACACTTTGGTGCGACCGTGACTGGATGCAGGAAGCTGTGGACAATCTTGTAAAGAATGCCCTTGACCACACAAAGAGCGGAGATACGATTCAGGTAGAGTGGAATGCACTGCCGTCTATGGTTCAGATCAAAGTGCGCGACAACGGCAGCGGCATCCACCCGGAAGATTTGTACCATATCTTCAAACGGTTTTATCGCAGCCGCTTTTCACAGGATACACAGGGCATCGGGCTGGGTCTGCCGCTGGCAAAAGCCGTTGTGGAAGCCCATCACGGCACCATTGAAGTAGACAGCGAGCTGGGAAAGGGCACGACCTTTACGCTGAATTTTCCGATTCCTACAAAATTGTAGGCTGAGTGTAGGCTTGCAGTAAGGTTGACGTGTTATCCTTTTCTGCACAGACAGAGATAATCCGTCTGAATCGAAGGAACCTGCAAAGTGAGGGATACACTATGGAACTATTAGAAGTCAACCATCTCTGCAAGACCTACGGCAGCGGAGAAACTGCTGTCCATGCGCTGAAAGATGTTAGCTTTTCAGTGCCGAAAGGCGAATATGTGGCGGTCGTTGGCGAATCCGGCTCCGGCAAAAGCACCCTGCTCAACCTGATTGGTGGACTGGATACGCCGACTTCCGGCAAGGTGCTGATTGATGGCAAGGATGTTTTTGCCATGAAAGACCGGGAGCTGACGATCTTCCGCCGCCGCAATATCGGTTTTATCTTTCAGGCATTCAACCTCATCCCGGAATTGACCGTAGAACAGAACATCCTGTTTCCGGTGCTGCTGGACTACCAAAAGCCGGACAGGGCATATCTGGAAGAACTGCTGACCGTGCTGAATCTGAAAGACCGTCGGAAGCATCTGCCAAGTCAGCTTTCCGGTGGGCAGCAGCAACGGGTAGCCATCGGCCGCGCCCTGATGACCCGCCCTTCCCTGATTTTGGCGGATGAGCCGACCGGCAATCTGGACACCCAGAACAGCAGCGAGGTCATTGCCCTGCTAAAAGAAACATCCCGGAAATACGAGCAGACCATCCTGATGATCACCCACAACCGCAGCATTGCGCAGACGGCAGACCGGGTGTTGCAGGTATCGGACGGATGCCTGACCGATTTTGGGAGGTGCCGGGAATGAGCAGCACAGAAATGAAAAGCTATCTGAGCCTGATCCCGATTTCTGCCAAGGTACGCAGACGGCAGAACCGCATGACCATCCTGTGCATCGTCCTTGCGGTGTTTCTGGTCACGGCGGTGTTCAGTATGGCAGATATGGCGATTCGGATGGAAACCTCAAACCAGCTGAACAAAAACGGAAACTGGCATATCATGGTAAAGGACATCTCCCCTGAAACAGCCGCAGAGCTTGCCGCACAGGAGGATGTTGCTGCATTTTCGGCGTATAGCGACATCAACGCTTCCCTTACGGAAAACTACTTTGCCGGAGATAAACGTGCCGCACTGGTAGGAGCAGATGATGCAATCCTTCAAATCTTTCCGGGAATGCAGTGTAGCACTGCCCCGGCGGATGGCGAAGTGCTCGTGACAGCAAACATCCGGGATTGGCTGGATGTTACGGTCGGTACAGCGATTCCGCTGACGCTCCCGGATGGACAGACCATTTCGCTTACTGTCGCAGGTTTCAATGAGGATACCTCCGATGCGAACCAGTATGATGCTGTTGTGCTGGTGATGAACCGCAGTACATTTTCTCAGATTGCCGCACAGGTAGAAGAATCCTTTGAAACACAGTATTTCATCCAGTTCAAGCCACATACCAATTTGCGGCAGTCCATTGTGAACATCGAAAACAAATATGGAATTTCAGAAGAAAAAATCTCCGAAAATACTTACCTGATGGCGTTGAACGCAAGCAGCAACAACGATTATATTGTAGGCTTATATGCGGTAGCGGCTGTGTTGGCTGGCATGGTCGTCCTTGCCGGAATTTTTATGATCACAGGCAGCATCAACAGCAATGTAGCGCAGCGTACCAGCTATTATGGAATGCTGCGTTGTCTTGGGGCAGGAAAAAATCAGGTTCGGATGCTTGTCCGGCTGGAAGCTCTTTTCTGGTGTAAAACTGCTGTTCCAGCAGGATGTGTGCTGGGAATCGTTTCCACATGGGGATTGTGTTCCTTTCTGCGTGGATTTATTGGCGAGGAGTTCAGCTCTTTACCAGTACTTGGCATCAGCCCGGTCGGTATTATCTGTGGTTCCGCGCTGGGACTTATCACGGTTTGGTTCGCGGCATCTTCTCCGGCACGGCGGGCGGCAAAAGCTTCTCCGATCACAGCAGCAACTGGGAATGCGGTGGAAAATGCAGCGGATTCTCCGTGTCATGCTCGGTTGTTTGGAAGTCGTGCAGAGCTTTCTTTGGGCGTGAGCCATGCAACCTCGTCCAAAAAGAACTTGCTTCTGATGACAGGTTCCTTTGCGTTAAGTATTCTCCTGTTTTTGAGCTTTTCGGTTTTGCTTCGATGGGTTGGATTTGCGCTGAATCCGTTGCAGTCCTACGCACCGGACTTATCGGTGGCTGAAACATCCGGGCAAAATGTCCTTGACCCGGTGCTGGTGGAGCAGCTGGAAGCTCTGCCGGAAGTCAAACACGCATTCGGGCGGATGTATTGCCCGCTCCCGGCGGAATATCAGGGAAAACAGGGGTCCATCGACCTGATTTCATACGATACGATACAGTTTGGCTGGGCGAAAAAAGACCTGATTGACGGAACCCTTCCGCAGGAGTCGGAGGATGGCACATACCCTGTGCTGACGGTATTCGACAAAAGCAACTCCCTGACCGTGGGTGATACCATTCAGCTGGAGGATGCAAAGCTCACAGTCGTGGGTGTATTGAACGACAGCCCGTTCAGTAGTACCGATTCCCCGATTGTTATCTGCACCGAAGAAACCTTCCATCAGCTGACCGGGCAAAACCGCTATGCGGTGATCGATATTCAACTAAAAAATACCACAGCAGACGCAGCCATTGCACAAATACACACCCTGCTGAGCGACACGTTAAACAAGCAGGTTGTTTTTTCCAACCGAATCGAAGGAAATCGGATGATACAAAGCACCTACTGGGCGTTCCATCTGGTGGTCTATGCGTTTCTCATCGTGATTGCAGGAATCACCATTCTGAACATCATCAACAGCATTTCCATGAGCGTGTCGGCACGAATGAAGCAGTATGGCATCCTGCGTGCCATCGGGATGGATGATGCACAGCTGAAACGCATGATCTCTGCCGAAGCTGGCACCTATGCGGTGTCCGGTCTTGTGGTGGGCATTGCGCTGGGTCTTGTGCTGAATCGGAAGCTGTATATCCTGCTCATCACCCATTATTTCGGTGCAGCGTGGCAGGTGCCGTGGGGCTGTCTTGCCGTGATTGTCGTAGTCGTGCTGGCGGCTGTGGTGCTGGCAGTATATAACCCGGTCAGGCGAATCCTCATGCAGCCCATTACTGCAACCATCAGTGAATTATAAGCCAGAACAACAGATGCCCACCAGCTTATGGCGAAAACCATAGGTCGGTGGGCATCGTGTTCTTTATAGGGGCTTAATCTTCCAGTCTGCCGTGGTCACAGCCAAGGGAGAGATACTGCTTCATCTCCCCTCTCAGCACCATCTGGGCATACTCCAATGGCTTATTATACAGCAGCCAGTCCAGCTCCGCTCGCTGTGCCGGGGTGTTGCCGTACTCATCCTCGACGGCGATGCAGTCGATGGCAAGGGTGGTGCCATCCTCGAACCGGGCTTCCACCCGGTTGGTGTCCATATTGAAGCGGCAGGAAAGCAGTTTATTCATGGTGAACCTCATTTCTATATCAAACGGTGTCTGTTCGGATGTCCTAAACCCTGCCATAGAACCGATATGTCATGTAAGATTGTTGTTTGGATAAAACTGGAAGATTATGCACGATAAATACCGTTGAAATCCAGCTTTTGGGGCTGTGCGAAACAGCCTGTTTTGCCGGGCTGATTTTGGCTCTGCACACTTTTGCACATTTTCTGCACATCGCAAGGATGGATAACAGGTGCAAAGACGTGCAAGCAATGCAAAGAATGCAATAGAATAACAACGGCAAAATAACGGCAATTCGATTAAAACGACGATTTGCCGTCAAATGATGAAATGGACAAAATGTGCCATTCGGTTCCTACGAATCAGTAGGCCGGGGGTTCGAGTCCCTTCCATCGCACCAGAAAATGCCGTGAAATCGAAAGATTTCATGGCTTTTTTGTTTTGTAAGCCATGAGTGCACGGTTTCTGCACGGTTTTTGCACGGTCGGTGTTTTCCATGTCCGATGATGTAGGGCGCTGTATTGCATTGCAATCAGTGCCCTTTTTTGCATCAGGTGAGCAGGGCCAGGCGCAGCTTTGCCTTCATTTCCGGGTCGGCATCCTTGAGCAGTTCAAGCAGAGCCGTCATGGAGATGGTGGGTTCGCCTGCGGCGGGAACAGCCTGCGGGCTGGAGGTGTCGGGCTTGGCATAGAAGCCGCTTTCAAACTTCTTGCCCAGCTCCACACGGGAGGACTGCTGGATATGAGCGTAGGTGTTGACCAGCATATCCGCACTGGCGTGACCAGTGGTCCCCTGCACCGCCTTGATGTCGCCGCCGGAGATCATCAACTGATAGGTGGCACTGGAGTGACGTAGCCCATGAAAGACGATACGCGGGAACTCCGGGTGTGCGTCCTGCCATTTGAGGAACTTTTTGCGGATGAGCACCGGCTCCACCGCCAGACCGTTGGGGAGCCGCAGCAGCATCCCGCTGTTGCGGTATCGCTCCGGGTCGAGGGCTTCTTCCCGTTTCAGCCGTTCCAGCCACTGCTTCAGTTCCTCCCGCAAGGCGGCGGTCATAAAGATGGTGCGGCAGGAGGCTTCGGTCTTGGTGTCTTTCAGGATGAGGGAGGTCTTGCTGCCCTCCAGCTTGTCCGGGAAGATGCGGAGGATGCAGCCCTTGTCCACCTGTGCCAGCGTGTCTTTCTGCACCCGCTGCATGGAACGGTTGACGGTGAAGGTGCCCATGCTGTTGGCAGCATCAAAGTCGATGTCCTCCGGGGTCAGACCTGCCACCTCCCCTTCCCGCAGCGCACCCACCAGCGTCAGGTGCACCGCCAGATGCAGGATGGGGTCCTCTATGCTGTCCAGTGCTGCCCGCATCTCCTCCACCTCCCAGATGCTGCGCTCTTGGGTGGTCTTTTTGGGTGCTTCCACCGGGACGGGGCTTTTGATGAGGATACCCCACTCCACCGCCAGCAGAAAGGAATTGTGCAGCAACTGGTGGACTTCATGGAGGGTGGTGCCGGAGAGGGTGCGCTTCTGCTGCTTGGGCGAGAGGTCTCGCCGCTTGCCGCCCACATACTGCCCGCAGGGGGTCTTGCTCAGGGTGTCGTACAGGGCTTCGATGTGGTAGGGCCGCAGCTTCTGCATCTGCATCTCCCCGATATAGGGGATGATGAGGTTCTGGATGAGCGCCAGATTGGACTGGTAGGTCTTGGGTGCCCACTTGTGCTTGCTGCACTGCTTGGGCAGCCAGTCCATCAGGAACTCTGCCACCGTCACCGTGGACGGGATCAGGAAGTTGCCGGTCGCCAGCTCATGCTCGATCTGCTTCTGGCGTTTCACCGCCTCCTCTTTGGTGGGAAAGCTTTCCCATTTGTCGCAGCTCTTGCCGTGCTCGTCCTGATAGGTGTAGCGGACACTGTAAGAACTGCCGCGTTTCGTGATATATGCCATAGATTTGCCTCCTTATCAAGCTGCCCGGTAGAGCCACGCATCGAAGCTGTCTTTCGGGATGCGGATGCTTCCGCCTGCCCGCAGGACACGGAACTCGGTGGTGCTGTTGCACAGGTTGTAGGCGGCACGCTGGCTGATGGCCAGCATCTGTGCGACCTCCTTTACCGTGTACACCAGCTTTGTGGTCTCAGGGCTGTTGGTCGGAGACTTGACGGCATTGGTTCGAGTGACCACCTCCATTGTAGTGGTATTCGAGTCCATTTGCAAGGACTTTTTCGTATAATCTAAAGATTTCACATTCTCGTACATTTTATTACACATAAGCATTGCTCCTTACTTATCGTGGCGCACCACAGGCTCCTGCGTGCGGTTCTCATAAAATCGAATGACCTCCGGCGGGATGCTGTCCAGCGTTTTCAGGGCGGCTTCGTAATCCTGCCGCAGCTTGGCATCCTCCAGACGCTTCAAGACGCTCCCTTCCTTCGCTTTGTCCAGCGAGGCAGAGAGCGTCTTGTTCTTCTCTTTCAGCTTTTCGTTTTCGGCGGCGGTCTTGGTGAAGGCTACGTTGTACTTTCGCAGCTGGTCTTTCATTCGTGCCACGTTGGGGATATAGCTGTCCAGAACCTTGCTGATTTCCGCCGCACGGCTCTTGCCGTTGAATGGATTGATGCCCACCAGCAAGGCATCCAACTGCTCCTTCTGCTTGGTCAGTTGGATCATCTCCTTGAAGATGCGGGGCGGGATGTGCTCCCGCCCGGTCTGGCTGGCGCTTTCACCACGTTCCAGCTCCGGGTACTGCTTGACCATGTGCTGCCAGAACTCGTCCTGCCACTTCACAAGGTTTTTGCGGTTGCCGATGATCTCCTTGGCGCTCAGCCGTCCGTCAGCAGTCAGCGGCACAAAACAGAGGTGCAGGTGGGGCGTTTTCTCGTCCATGTGGACAACAGCCGAGATGAAGGTTTGGGAATCCTGCTTGCTTCTCAGGAACTCCAAGGCGTACTCGAAATACGCCTTGATCTCGCTGCGCGACTTGCCCTTGAAAAACTCCGGGCTGGCGGTGACAAGAGCCTCCACCACCCGCACGCTGTCCTTTCGGACACGGCAATGAGCGGCAGCTATCATGCGGTCGGCTTCTGCCCGGTACCTGCCCTGCGGCTGCACCAGATGGAGGTTGTAGCGGCTCCGGCTCGTGTCGATGTCCGGGTTGCTGGCGTACTGTTCCTTGGTGCGCTCGTTGTGGGCTTCGATGGGGCTGATGGCAGGCCCCTTGTACTTTTTGAACCTTAAAATGCCATATTGGGCTTTCATAGACCACGCTCCTTCTTGGGGTGTACAAAAATCTGTACGGACTTCAAATAACCTGTACGGTCTGTACGGTGTACGGAAATCTGAAATATGAACGATAACACGCTTTAATTTGTCTCGATTTGCCGTACGGGTGCGTACAAGTACAGACCGTACAGGTTGTACGAACTTCTTCCGTAAAAAAATGCACTTTTTACGGACAGGGGTGGACAAGCGGCTCGATGCCCAAAAAGCCACGCACCCTGCGGCCACCGGGCAGGTAGATGTTGTTGGTGGCTTCGAGGTTATAGCGGCGGTCATTCTGGCGCAGCTCTGCGCTGAAACGGATGGCAGACACGCCGTGGCAGGCGTTGTCCTCGCACCACTGCTTATAAATGTCGTAGAACTCCTTGGAGCTGATGGAGTAGTCCGCCTTGAAGCGGAAATAGCCCTCGGATTCCATGAAATCGATGACATTGTTGCTGCTGCGCTTGATGGTGTCCACGTTGGCAGCGGCACGTTCGCTGACCGTGAAGCGGAAGTTGTTCTGCACCAGCCGGTGCAGCCCTTCCAGACACCAGAGCAGGATGCCTTCCAACTCGGCGCACATCTTCTCGACCAGAAATGGGTCGTCCGTGCGGTCGGCGGGCTTGTCCTTGGTGGTCAGGATGAGCTGGCGGCGGAAGAAGCCGTCCGAATGGTCATACAGCGAGGTCAACGCACCGTTGCCGAAGCAGAGAAAACGGGCGTAAATGTCCCGCTGGTAGCTCTGGACGCCCTTGCGCTCCAAGTCCAGCTTGGCTTCGGCAGTGACAATCGTTTTGATATAGTTGGTCTTGGGCAGGGCGTTCATGTCCATGTCGTCATCGATCATCAGCAGGCGGCGCTCCAGATCGGCACGGGCAAAGCGGTTGTTCTCCACCTTCTGGACGCTGCCATTGCTGGCGGCATCTCCCATGAGCCGCTTCAGCACCAGCCCAATGCGAGACTTGCCCTCGCCGCCCTTGCCGACAATGAGCATCATCTTCTGACCTTTGGTGCTGGGGATCAGGCAGTAGCCCAGATATTCCTGCAAGGTGGGGATGTCGGCATCGTCCAGCAACTCGTGCAGGAAGGTCAGCCAGCGATCAGGGGTGGGGGCTTTCGGGTCATATTTCACAGGCAGGCGGTTCTGGCAGAACAGGCGGCTCTCCTGAAAGGTGCCGTTCGGCAGATGGTACACGCCGTTCTGGAGGTGGATGCAGTCCTGTTCGATAGGGAACGGGTCGGAAAAAGCCAGCAGCTTGATGGTCTCCAGAATGTTGGTGACCTTTTTGGACAGGCCAGAGGTGACGTATTCTTCGATGTTCTCCAAGATGCGCTGCTTGATCTCGCTTTCGTCCTCTACCGGGCCGTCCAGCGTGTACAGCGTTCCGTTGACGCATTTCAGCGGCCACTGTTCCAGAAAGGCGCGGCCAAACTGGACTTCATCGATCTTCTTGCCGTTGTACCAGTCCGGCCATAAGGGGTTGCGGGAAATGTTTTTCTTCATAGGGTGGCTCTCCTTTAGAAAAGTGAAGTAGCAGGTCTCACCGTGAGACCTGCTACTTCAGGTGAATGAATCATCAGGCGCACTTTGCCAGAGAAAGGCGGTCGGTGCGCTCCTCCAGCATCAGCAGGAACGACCCGGACAGCAGCCGTGCAGCGGCATCGGCCTTCTGCTGGGGTGTCCCAAATGCAACGCAGTCCGTCAGGTGCTCGATGGTCTCGGTCATGTGGAGGGCTTCCACGAACCGCTCGTCCAGCGGTTCTTCCGGGCTGGCGGGCTTGTAGCGCTCCTGCCAGTCGTGCAGCAGGTCGAGATAATCGGTCAGCACCCGCAGGCAGTAGGCGATATCTGCCCACTGCTCGTCCGTCAGGCCACGCTTGGGCGGCGGCAGGGCGATGGCATTGGCGGGCGGCTTATCCGGGTCAAGCCCGAAGTCACTTGCGAGCTTCTCGGCGGCTTGCCGGGGGTTCAGGTCGAACAGCTTGGCGGTGAGGTCAATGGCATCGCCGTTGGCTCCGCAGCCAAAGCAATAATAATAGGTGTCGTTCAGCTTCATGCTGGGGTCGCTGTCAGAATGGAACGGACAGCACACCATGCCATGGCGGTCGGGCTCCATGCCGTACATCTCTCCCACCTGCCGAACGGTGATGGCGGACTTGATCTTTTGATATAAACTCAAAATTTCTCCTTTGCTCAAAGGCTCTGGCACGGATCAATTTGATCCCTGCCACGTTCAAAGTCACCGGTGTTCCCAAAATGGGAACTTCGGTGAAGCCGGTCTCCCTTGCTGCCTCCCGACAGGAAATCTTTTTGGACTCTGTGTCGGCCCCATGCAGGGCGCTCGCTCCCCCGATGGGAGGTCTTGGCGGTCTGGGCAGTTCGGACGGTCATTCGGTTTTCAAGGTCCTGGTATGAAAGATATTTCAGAGGGCTTTCGCGGGAAGCCCTTAATATGTTCGCTGCTGGGGAGTTAATATGTTTTCTTTCTGTCTATAGGATAGCACCGCAATGGCCGCTGTGCCGTATATCCATAATGTCGGAAAACAGGTGCAGAAACTGCAAAATTCCACGCTTATGGACAGGAACAGCCGGAAGTGGTATACTGTGCAAAAAACATCGGAGGTGCGACCATGAACATCAAGCTGACACTGGGAGAACGGCTCAAAGACCTGCGTGTGGAGCGGAATCTGAAGTTGGAAACGCTGGCAGAGCAGACGGGTCTGTCCAAATCGGCACTGTCGAAATACGAGAGCGACGACGTGACCGACCTCAGCATTTACGCCGTGACAACGCTGGCTGAGTTCTATGGCGTGACCACGGATTACCTGCTGGGTGTGACGGAAAACAAAAAACGCCCAGATGCAGTCCTTTCGGACTTGCATCTGAGCGATGGCGCAGTGGACGTATTAAGGAATGGCAAATTCAATCATCGGCTGCTGTGCGAGCTGATCGTGCATGAGAATTTCCAGCGGTTCATGACCGATCTGGAAATCTATGTGGATGGATATGTCAGCGCAAACATTCAAAACCTCAATGCTGGTCTGGAAGCGACCCGGCAAATGTTGAAAAAGAAGTATGCAGCAGATGAAAATGATCTGTACATGAGCACCTTGAAGCTGGGGCAGATCGATGAAGATGAGTACTTTGGTCGGGTCTTGTATGACGAGTTGGTGGCTATCCTGAAGAACATCAAGACGGAACACCGCAAGGACAAGACCACTTCGGATGGTGCAATGGTCGACAACCTGATGAAGGAACTAGAGGATGCACAGAAACTTGAAGGGTCTGCGGATGAAAAGAAGATCCGAACAGCATTGAAGGCAATCGGCATCAACTACGATAAGCTGACAGAAGATGAAAGAAAGCTGATAAAGAAGATTCTTTATAAAACGGCAATGCTGAAACCGGGGACACTTGCAGGCAACCGGGGCAAGCACAGACGCTGATCATTTGCCTTGCGGCTTATAGGAGAAACGCTGCTGCGGCAGGACGGGAGAACGTACACCATTGGTTCCTCTGCAAGCCTGCGCTGGGTGGGCAGAAACCATTAGCTGCCATGCCCATCCGCGCATCCTTCTGCCACAGAACAGGTGCTTGCCGGAGCCTCTCGCAGCCCCTTTTCCGCGTCAGCCGGAACCAAGGTGTAACACACTAGACTTTGTAACCAAAGTCGTGTGCCACGAAACCCCGGCGCGGTTTCTTTGGATTCTTCCGGCTATCGCGTTGCCTCCCGGCTTCAGGCAATAGCAGATGCGGGCGTCAACTCGTACACATGATCGAACTGAGCTTTGCGCTTATCACCAAAACATTCTGGTTGCCACAGCAATCAGGTTTCAGGGCAGAAGACATCTAAAGATGCTGAACTTCTGGATCGATCATACCGTCTTTTTTGAACGGCTTCATTCTAACTGGGGTTGAGGACGGTTAAGAGCCGCAGTACATTTTCCAATTTTCCCGTCGGGCCAGAATACAAGACGATTTGGACGGGAGACACAGTACATTTGATTATAACGCAGCATCCCGATTTTATCCAGATATGCAATATGCTTCGCAACCAACACCTCTTGAGTATCCTGGTGAAGGGGTGACAGATCGTGGGAGCCTTTGCCGCCCCAGTCACCAACTGCACAAACAAGTACATCGAAGCGTTTATCCTGTCCAAACAAACGGTAAAGGTAATCGTACCAACTGTAGTCCTCATCGCCGGCCAGAAGATTACGGCGTAGCGTGATATGGAAGGAGTACTCTTCCGGGGGCAACTTGGAAAGAGCGACCAGATTGTCAATGATGGTCCGCAGGGTTCCTTTGCCAGATACATGGGGCCGAGTCTTGTCATGGTTCCAACCATCAAGTGTAATTTGGTAGCTGGTAATTCCTGCCTGACAAAACTGACGGAACAGCTTTTCGTCCAGCAGATAACCATTGGTGGTCATCTTGGCAGTATACTGAAAGCCATGCTGTTTCTGCAAGTTCTGAATCATTTCAGAGACTTCCAATACAGTGTCTTTGCAAAGGATCGGTTCGCCTCCAAGCCATGCAAGCACAACCTGCTTATGCCGTGGGGCCTGCGCAGTGATATACTCTTCGATCTGATCCAGTGTGTCACGGGTCATACTGGCTGCCGGGTGGTTTTTGTGGCAGTATGAACACTGAAAATTACACCCTTCAGTAGGAATCAGTGTGGCCATGAAGACATCCCAATTGAATTTTTGAGGTAATATTGGCTTGGGTTGAATACAACTGAAATTTTCTCCTAGGCAATCGGAGATGTATCCAGACATCATATATAAGCCCTCTTGATATTGTAGACTAAAATTAGTTGCCGTTCTTTTTTTCTTGAAGTGAAAGCAACCATGCGCTCTTCACAGAAAGACAGATGCCAATTCCAACTACGGTCATAAAAGCACCGAGGATGACAAAACAAGCCGTTGACCCGGCGCTCACCAGTAGTGATGAGCCAAACAGATAAAAAATTTCAGTAACATTGACGCCCATGTT
The DNA here is from genome assembly GCF_017377535.1 of Faecalibacterium sp. Marseille-Q4137. Lineage (NCBI taxonomy): Bacteria > Bacillati > Bacillota > Clostridia > Eubacteriales > Oscillospiraceae > Faecalibacterium > Faecalibacterium sp. Marseille-Q4137. The sequence goes on along the minus strand of NZ_JAFREK010000012.1, from coordinate 49,509 downwards.
GAAGACGGAAAGCAGCTCGGCGCGATTGTCTTCCCTGCCGGCAGCATCTACAATGCTGTTTTGGACTTCTCCCAGCAGATAGGATGGAATATCCAAAAAAAGCGGAAGGATCAGCATAAATAGGATAGTCCAAACCGGCACATTGACCAAGCCCAACACACCAAGGGCTATTCCACTCAGAATGAAAAACAGTGCCATCATTTGATTATAGTGTTCAGGCTTGGTACGGGCGAGAATCCGTTCGGACAGCAACTGAATTGCAGAATAACCCATAATAATTGCGGCGAGCCAGGTTTCATTGATCCCGCACAACTGCAGCTTCTCCGCATAGAAGAAATTGATCAGAATGCGGCCAATGTTCAAAGCTGCCAAAATCATTAGAAGCATCCATATCTTTTTCTGCTGAAACAACTGCGGATAGGGAATGTTTTTCTTTTGGCGCGTTTCACTTCTGGGCTGCACTGTTTCCTTGGGGATTTTTAAAGAGGTAAAGACAGCAACAAGGTTTGCGGCAATCGTTGCCAGAAGCAGACCCTTGATGCCAATCAGCGTGTACAGGACCGCATAAGCTAGGGTACTGGCAAAAAATCCGACAGTTCCATAATTGGCGACATGTGCAGATTTTTCAGCGTAATGTTCCTTTGAAAACATAATATAAATATAGCCGCTCTGCGTCCCAGAAGAAAAGGAAGCCGCTGTGCCTTCGAGGATAGCCTGTAAAATAAACAGACTATAATTGCAGCTTACATGAGCCAGCAAGAGGCAGGTTCTCGAAATGAGCAGCGCGATCTGGTATAGTACCAACGTGGATTTATAGCCAATGCGATCGGTCAGCTTTCCGAGAGGAATCTCTGTGAGGAGGACCATAGTAGCCATAATTGCTTGCAAAATGAAGAATTGGCTGAGAGAGATTCCTGCAGTGGTTCGTACCAGTAGAGAGACTGGGGAGAAAAACACCAGCCCATTGAGCAGAGAGGTAAGGTCAAGTGCATCTGTTTTCAGCTTTGCGTTCATTTTGATTCACCTCGTTATATTTGGATTTAATATAAGGAATAAACAGTGTTTTCATGAAGTGAGAAAAAACTTCTTCTTCATATGTACAGCACTTTTTGAAATCGATTTGGTGGGACAGCTGACATCCGCCACCGCAGAAGCCACCGATTTTACAATCCTTACACTCCGCATAAGAATTGCAGGTTACAGCGACGGGCCGATAATTTGTTAAATTTTCATAGGAAAAATCAAAAAGGCTGTACCTAGATCTACCAACTGTGCAAGTACAACGATATGTTTTCAGATTCATATCAACATAAAAAACATTACTGGATGACGAAGTGCTCCAACAATAACTATGTGTTTGTTTATGCTCCCGCAAATTCAACTTTAGGCCCATTTTGTCGGCAAAGTTATAGCAGGTCTTTAAAAATGCCGCGTGAACATTGTCCGGGAGAGGCTTGCTTTGAAGCTCAGCGAGAATCTCACTTTCCATCATGATGTCAGGGAAATTTGTTTCATACAAACGATCATCTACTCGACCAATAGTCCACGCAAAGTTTTTATCCTGCAAAAGCTGTAACTTCTTCAAGTCATCCAGTGTATTCCAGATTTCTTTATGATTGTGCCTATCGATATTGGTTCCTAAGTCCACATGGATGCCGTAATGCAGAAGTGTCTTAATACAGCACAGGAGTTTGAAAGTTTCATTTGTATTGTTCCGGCTCGGATCAAGATCGTATCGCGTCATATAATTTAACGCCATACTGTCGATTGTGGGATAAATACCGCTGATGAAGCGACGATTGATGATAAATTTCTTCAAATAATACGAAAGGAAACTTCCGTTTGTGGTGATATGAACAGTGGTTTTGTGCTCTTTGCAAAATTGGAGAATTTTATCAATTACTTTCTCATTCTCGATCAGCAAGGGTTCGCCACCAAATAAACCCAGTCGAACGGTCTTGTTCGGATTTGCTTCCATATACTGTGCAATGATACTTAAAATTTTATCCAGAGTTTCATCACTGATAAGTTTCTTTTCCAAGGTTTTATCGTTTTGCTGATAGCAGTAAGTACAGTGCATGTTGCATTTATACGTAATTGTTAAGATGAAAGTGACTTCTTCGCTTGACTTGTTTGAGTCGGTTTCATCGCTATCCAGCATTTTGTGGTATACTTCTTCGCTCACACCATGGTGGAGGAGATCTTTTGAGATGAGGAAACATCTATTGCTGTACGTATCAACAATAACACATTTTTCGGAATCAACATCTTCTAAATATTTATTTCCAAGGACCTGTGTCAGATCAAAATTCCCCTGTGCGTCTTTGGTTTCCACAAGCGTTCCGTTTTTCAATTCATAAAACATGGTTCCATTATACAGAAAAATCCCAAGAAGCAAACATTTGCTCCTTGGGAAACCGTCACTGATCAGTAGAGGCGGTGCCCGTTGTCATCATCGCAGCTAACGATAACAACCGCGTCGTTTGCCTTCATCTCTTCCAGCTCTTCATTGGAAAAAGTTACGGTATACATTTTCTGTTTCTCCTTTCTTTTTTCAGCTCTGGATGTTTGGTTCATCGCTGTGACTATATTGTAGCAGCACGACGCACTTCTGAACATATCGTACCAAGTTACTTTCAAATAACACAAAACGATAAGTTGGATTCCAATGAACTTATTCCTTTTTGATTTCCAGCTATCAACGACTGGAAAATTAGCTTGATATCCTTTATAATTATAAGAACTCTTTATTCAATCTGGGGTGGTTTCAATGAAAAATGTTTTTCTTGGAGAATATATCAAACAGCGGCGGCTGGATCTGGGCCTGACCCAGGAGCAGCTTTGCGATGGAATCTGTGAACCGATGACCCTTTCCCGACTGGAAAATGGCAAACAGACTCCCAGCCGCAATCGGATCAATGCCCTTTTGCAGCGGCTGGGCCTGCCGGATGACCGCTATTTTGCACTGTTGAGTAAAAATGAGCTGGAAATGGAAGCCCTTCAAAAGGAGATTGTTGCATGCAATGCTAATCATCGCGTGGAGGAAGGCTTTGAAACCTTAAAAAAATTTGAGCAGATTGCAGACCATGACGATCAAATCGCGCAGCAGTTTATCTTACGCTCTAAGGTGTTGTTGGGGCGTTTGGATCAACGATATACACCACAAGAACAGATTGACCTGTTGATGCAAGCAATTCGGCTGACGGTTCCCCGCTTTAATTTGGATGAGATTGAGAGGTTTTTTTATTCGACAGACGAAATCAAGATCATCAATCAAATTGGAATTGCATACTCCGATGATGGACAAAATAAAAAAGCAGCTGATATCTATTACCAGCTGCTGAAATATGTCCGAAAGCATTTTGAAGAAACAATCACTTCGGTTGGTATCTTACCGATGGTTTATTTTAATTATGCCCGTGTTCTGGATTTGTGCGGTCGCTACGAGGATAGCGCAGAATGTGCAGAAGAAGGCAGGAAGGCTTGCCTCAAATATGGGCACTATCAATATTTACCACATTGTCTTGAAATCCAAGCTGAATGCGCTCATTTCATGGGAGATGACAAAAAAAGCGCGGATCTCTATCGTAAATGCTATTATCTGTGCCAGGTCATCGAATACCAGGAAGGATTGGAAATTACCAAAAAGGAAGCAAAAGAATATCTGGGCATGGAATTTGAAACTTAAAGAGCTTCACCGCCCCCCGGAAACGCGTCATATAACTGCATACCCGATTCGTCCGGGTCTTCGGGCTGTTCTGTTTCGGTCACGCCAGTCTGAGGCGTGGGCAAGTCTTCAGGTTCAGCGGCAAAGCAGGGGACAGCCAGCAGACTGGTGGCCAGAACAATAGAAGTAATCAGAGTAAAAAGACGTTTCATAATTTATTTTCCTTTCGTTTTATGTTGTTTTGGTGTTGGCAAAAGGATACCACTACAAGGCAGTACAGACCATATCGTGTCGTGTTGCTTTTTTCTAACATAAAACGATGGGTTTTCCTGAGAATAAGATCAGATGCTTTCCAATCGGCTTGTGATGCAGCAAGTACTAAAATAAGAGGATGGCCACCCAAAACAATGCCGTCAAGTCATTTGTGTGTGAATTGCTTCCGAGTTTCTAAAATTGTCCTGCACGGTTTCTGCACGGAATCTGCACGGTTTCACCCTGTACAATGGTTGACAACAGGTGCAAAATTTACCAGTGGACGTGAAACATGAATTCGGATAAATTACTTATTATCGATAAAATTTTATGTTTTACGGCAGGCGGCATAATGGAGGAATTACCCCTGACTTGCGCTACGAATCAGTAGGCCGGGGGTTCGAGTCCCTTCCATCGCACCAAACCATGAAAATCCGAACCTTTTCTCGATAGGAGAAGGGTTCGGATTTTTTGTTTTCTTCGGAAATGAAAATTCAGGCTCTTCCCTGACGGCCGTGTGTCCGAAACCTTATCAAAAGAAAGACCGTATCACGAAGGTCACAACTGTAAAGGTGCCGTAAGGTAGAAAGGACACGAGTATGAAGTACGATGAAAGAACCTGCAAATTCAACATGGACACCGGCTGCGTGGAGCTGCTGCTCCGGGATGGAAGAAAAATTTCCATCGACTGCACCGGGGTCGAGGATGCGTTGGATGTGACCATGGCGCAGAGGTCGGAGTTGGATTACCTCATCTACAATGATCCGCTGAGCTACGCGGATTTGATTCTGAATGGTAACCCGGAGGAATATTTGAAAAATGTGGTCGGAGGTCATGGATCAGAGGATTTATCGTTTAGAGATTAACTCGATATAAGGAACAAGCCCACAGGTCTGCCGTATTTTTATGCGGTCTATCCTGTGGGCTTGTTTGCTATTATCGACTCATGATTGAATTTGAAATTTCAAGCACGACCGTATCATGTTTATAGGTGGTAACAACCATCGGCAGGCCTCCAGCCTTCAAAACTTATGCAGACGTTTGATTTTCGTATCGTTTAAGCCAGAGGAAAAAGCAGATGTTTAATAAGATGCCCACTGCGGTGGAGGTGGGTGCGGACAGACCGATCATCGTCAGGCTGGCGTTGGGCTGGATACTCATAATATACGCCATGGGGAGACGCACCAGCAGAGTCTGCACCAGCCCCTGTACCATGACCCAGAGGGTTTTGTCGTTGCCATTGAAGTAACCTACCATGCTGAACAGGATGGCAGTGGCGATGGTCTCGGGCGCAAAGCCCTTGAGGTAGGCGTAGCCGTTGGCAATAACCGCGGCATCTGCCGTAAACAGACCGGAGAGAACGTCACCCTTGCACCACACCAGTGCAAATACGACGCAGCCGAACACCAGACCGATGCCAATGCCGGTGAGCATGGACTGCTCGGCGCGTTTTTTATTGCCAGCACCCACGTTCTGGGACACAAAGGATGCCATGGACTGCATCAGAGAACTGGGGATCAGCATGGCAAAATTAACGATCTTGCACGCCACACCGTAGCCGGAAGATGCCTCCAGCCCCAACCGGTTGACGAAGGCGCAGAGCGCCAGAAAGGAAAGCTGGGTCAAAAACTCCTGCAAAGCCAGCGGCAGACCGATGCCCAGAAATTTTTTGCACTGGGGGTTCGGCTTGAAATCAGAGCGATGGATTTTGAAGGGCAGCTCCTTCTTCAGCAGCATTGCGATTGCACAGATTACGCTGACGGCTTGTGCTGCTACCGTAGCAATGGCGGCACCGGCAGCATCCAGATGAAAACCAGCCACCAGCACCAGATCGCCAATAACATTCACAATGCACGCCACCAGCACAAAGATCAGCGGAGAGCGGCTGTCGCCCAGACCGCGGAAAAGAGCCGAGAGCATATTATAGGCTACAATAAAGAAGATGCCGCTGCCGCAAATGCGCACATAGCTGGCGGTCAGGTCCAGGGCTTCGGCAGGAGCCTGCATCAGACTGGAAATAAGCCGTGCAAAAAACACCAGCACCACGAACAGTGCAGCTGCCAGAAGGGTGAACACAACAGCTGCCCCGCCAATGACTTGCCCGATGTACCGCGGTCGTTTTTCGCCCAGATAGCGGGCAATGAGCACTGTGACACCCATGGCAAGCTGGGTGACAACAAAGGTGACGAGGTTGAGTACCTGACTACCGGTGGAAACCGCAGACAAGCCTGAAGTGGAGCCAAAGCGCCCCACTACCAGAAGATCTACTGCGCCGTAAGCGGCCTGCAGCACCAGCGCACCCAGAATGGGCAGCATGAAAAAAGCGAGCTTTGGCAAAATGCGGCCTTGGGTAAAATCGGTCTTATCGTTTTTCAAGAGAATCTTTCCTTTCGCACATAATAGCATAGAATTTTTCCAGCGTTTGGATGGTGCACGCTGCATCCTCCTCGGAAATGCCGTCCAGATACGGGAGCAGTTGCGAGAAGTAGTCCGTATTGTACTTCTGGGAAAGCGCTTGCCCGCTCTCGGTGAGGAACAGATAGGTCACGCGGCCATCTTCAGCGGACACCTGTTTTCTCAGATACCCTTTGTGCTCCATCTCTTTTACGGTACGGGTCACACCGGGGCGGGGCAGATTCAGCGCATCGCTGAGATCAGAGATCTTCGGCCAGATGCCACGGGTCTGCAATTTCTGAATAACATCCAGACACTGGATATAGGAGGATGTCACACCCTCCGGCAGGGCAGGCAGCATCTCCCGTGCCCGCTTTGCCAGATAGCAGGCATCCAGCAGCTGCTTGATCAGTTCGATGGTCATAATGAAATTCCTCTCCAAACGATTATCGAAGGTAATTAACATTGATAATTATATAGAACTACCCGGGAATGTCAAGTCTTTTTGAAAAATCGGAGATGTCGGCAGCTTTGAGGCATCTGCTTCCGGCATACCATTCTAGAGGGTGTTTGAGCGAATACAGTCTGAACCATGGATTAGAAGATCAAATACAAAACAAAAACAGGGTGCGTCCCTGAATAGGACGCACCCTGCCAGCGTAATTCACGATTTGATTCGTTGGCAACAACCGTGAATTGCATATCGCAAACAGGTCGTTGAGAATTGCTCTGCTTGTAAAACTTGCGATTAAAGCCACAGATAACAGCGATATGTACAGCAGGGAGTTCCCCACCGGAGGGAACTTCCTGTTTTTCGTTGTTTGCATGATGAGCCTGCTCTGCCTGCCACGCAGCAAACTCCCGCTGGCCTTCCTCGCTGTTCCAGCAGGCAAGGATGGCCGGGTAGAATGCCCGTGCCAGACGGTCGATGACTTCATCGGGGTAAGGGGAAGTGTTGGTGGACTTTTTCTTTTTGTTCAAACGCACGCTCCTTTGATCGTCCCCAACGTGGCAAATTCGGGCGAGAAAATCAAAGTTCCAATTTTTATCAGGCGCAAGGGCGCGGATGCTTTCCGCCCTGCACTTGCGGCTGGGGGCTCGTTGATGGCTTACAGGTGTCTGCTGTTATGCGGTCTTTTCTTCTTCAAGGGCTTCTGCAAGAGCCTTTTCCAGATAGGTTTCGATTTCAGTCAGGTAGTTAGCAGGTCTCTGCATTGCGAAGCGGAGAACCTTTTGCTTTTCCGGGTCAGTGAAATAGCTGGGATTGTTTTTGAGCGTTTTCTTCCATGAGTTTTTCATCATTTCGGTCGCACGGCTCAAGGATTTGTAAACCTTCATAAACTCGTCCGGTACATGATAGCACCGGAATTCTTCTGTTTGTGGTGTGGGCATGGGAACGGGTTCTGCTTTTTCAGGTTCAAATTCTGCACTGGCAGATTCCAACACTTCCAATGCCTCTGGATGCAGGATTTGAGCAAGGACATCTGAACGATGCTCGGCACTTACCTGCACGAGTTTGGACATTTCTTCGTTGGTAAACTTCACTTCGCCGGAAAAGACTTTCTGCTTGATGCCGGGAGAGAGGTTGTCTGCGATGTCGATGCCTCGTGTATAGTGGCTGGCGCGGAGAACGGAGGCGCGGCTGACACCGTTTTCCTCTGCGATCCGGTCACAGGTTTTCTTTCCAGAGTGGTGGTTATCACCGTGATCACCACCACTTTTCTTTGCTAAAGTGTACTGATTACCCCGAAAGATTTTTGCAGCTTTCTTTTCAGCTTCATACTGTTTCCCAAGCAGATAGCGTTTCTGTTCGGGGCTCAGGTTTCGCCGTCCCAACTGATTCCGGCAAATCCACGCAATGGTTTCTTCGCGGTTCTCAAATTGGAGCGGCGTAGTGGAAAAATAAATCTCAGGATGCTTCTGGAGAATGGCATAACGGTTGTGGCCGTCAACAAGGGTATTGTTCCAAACGATCAAAGGAGAGAGCAGCTTGCCTTCCTTGAGGATGTTTTCTTCAAGCTGCTTAAATTCATCATCGGTCAGAGGAGGAATCTGAGACTGGAACTCCGGGTCGATTTTCAGGTTGATCATACGCACACTCCTTTATCTCTCCTGCTGCGCCGGTTCTTCCTCCCGGAAAAAGGACGCAACATTCTGCTTTGCGGTTTTCAGCTTGAGCAGCTCGTTCTTGGCTTCCTTGTACTGCTCGTAGAACTGTGCCTTTTCGGATGCCAGCTGCGCATACTCGGCTTCCAGTTTCTTCGGGCTGGGCAGCTTGGTGATATCATTTGCCTTGAAATAGGCTGCTGCCGCCCGGTGCGCTGTCAGCTCTGCACGGTGCTGTTCTTCAAAGGCTGCGGGTCGTTTTGCAGCTTTTAACTGCTGTGCGACGCTCTTGGTGCTGGCGTAGGCTGCGACATGATAGCGCAGCTCATTGTTGGCTTTCACGCGACCTTCGAGGTCTTTCACCACCGCCAGTGCATCGTGATACTTGGTTTCCAGTTCAGCGATGCGCTGGTTCAGGGCGTCCTCGTCGGTCAAGTCCTTTTCCTGCAGAAGCTTCACGGTCTGTGCCATAACTTTGAGATTGTGTTTCGTGAGCCAACGCTTATAGCCGATGCCCTTGCCCTCGGTCATCCTCGACTGGATGTCGATCAGTTTCCCGATGGTATCCTGCTTGAACTGCGCCTTGGGTTTGCATTCGGCGTTTGCCTGCAACGTGACAAACACTGCCGCCTTATCGAACTTGTCACCGAGATGTTTCGCTCGGATAAACTTTGTTCTGCCAGCGGGCAGATAGCTCAGACACCCACGGCTTTCCTTGACGGCAATACCATACTGCTGCATGAGCCTGTCAGAAAAATCTTCAAAGCTGGTGGCACGGTACAGCACCGAAGAAATCTGTTTCCGCAGGGTATCTTTTACGGTTTCAAACTTCTTCTGCCGGGGCTGCTGTCCAGTTGCGGTAAGGGCTGCGTTCTCGCGGTCAAGTTTCATCTGACTGCGCCTGCGTGCCCAATACTCGGCTTCGCTGACACGCTCCTTTGATCCGTTGAGCAGGTCGATCTGGTACAGTCCGGCACTTTCGCACAGCTCCATGACCTCGACACGGAGGTGCCGCATGGTCTGGGCGGTGCTGGAGTGCTTCATGCCCTCGCGCCAATCGCGGGGCTTCTGCATATAGGGCTTACGCTCCACTTCTCGTGTTCGGATGCTGCCGATCACGATGTGGACATGGATGTTTCCCGAATGGTTGTGCCCATCGGGGTGAGTGCAGACGATGGCAGGATGACCGGGGAAGTTTTCTTCGCAGAATTTCAGGCCAAGTGCCTGTGCCTTTTCCATGGTCAAGCCGTTGTCGGCTGCATCCCGTGGGTCGAAGCTGATGATATACTGGTGGCTCTTGATATCATCCGGGTTGTTGTTCTTGTCGTACTTCCGATTTGCCAGCAGACAGGCCGTTGCAAACGAGGCTTCGCCGCATTCAAGGGTGTCCAGAATGTACGATTCCCGCAGCTTGGGTCTGCCCTGTTCGTCCAGAATCTTCTTGCCGGAAAATTCATCGTGCTGGTAAATCAGATAGGTTTCGGCAGCAGAGTAGTCCGAATTTTTAGAGGCGATATGCTTCAGCGTTGCCATACAGTTCACCCAGAACTTTCTCGGCGTTCAGCCGAAATGCGGTCAGGTCTGCAAGTTCGTCAAGGAGTTTCGCCCGCAGTTGTTCGGTGTCTGCGCCGCCGGAGTTGAAGTGTCGTGCGAGTTGGTTCAGGTTGCCGCCCACCCTGCTGCACTGGGCAAGCAGAGTAGAAACAGCATTCAGAGTTTCTTCTCCGCCGCCTGCAACGATGACCGTTTTCTCGATCTTGACGTTGTGGATGGCACGGCGGATAAAAGTGGAGAGGGAGAGATTCAGGAGTTTGCAAGTGAGTTCCAGTGACGCTTTTTCCTCCGCTGTCACACGGAACTTGATGACGTGCGTTTTGTTGTTCGGCGTGTCGTGGTGCTGGGAATTGCTAGGGGTCGGTTGAACATTCGTTTTGGTCATTGTACCTCCTGTCTGTTCGATAACTCCTCGGTGAAGTTATGTAAAGCACGACACGCCGTTCCATTCGTGCCGCAAGGCACGAATGATGAGCAGGGTTTGGGGCAGGCACGCCCCAACAAGATCACTTCGGAAATGCAGACGCATTGCAGAAGTGAAGTCCCAGTGGAGCACAACATTTTCAAGAATTGAAAATTTGTGGCCACGGGACGGTTCTTGCCCTCTACCGCTGCGCTCAAAACGTATTTTTAACAAATGTTTCCGAATTGTTAAGACGCAAAAAATAAGTAGAGGGGGTTCTGCTCATGTATGGGAGTCACCGTTTGCTCCGAACGAAGTTCCTGCCCCTGTTTGTGCAGCGGCGTTGACAAAAAGTCGGTATCACGTCCGGTCGGCTCATGAAATTTTCAATGTGCAGCTCCCGTAAAAGAAAAATACCGCCCACGCAGCGCAGCGATGATTTTGTCGGGTGAATCGGCGGCAAAATGAATCGGGTGTGTTGCGGGGCGGTAGCTTCTTTCGTGGATTTTTCCTCACTGAAGTGGTGGGGCTCACGGTGATAACCAACCACTTTTGCAGAAGATTTGCAATCAATCTACAAGTTCAGTGGGATTTGTGATAGAGAATATCATGGTTCGTAGGGTACATCAAGATGATTCCGAAGAAATTATTTATGAATGGAGACAATAGTAAGACTTCTATTATGAATATGATACACTTTACATCATGAAAGAATTTAAGCTGCACAAAGATGATTCAAGCGGATGTGCAATATGCACAATAAGTTTTCTACAGCAAAATACAGATGTGGTCATTTAGCTCTTTTACCAGACAACTTTTTTTGTAAAATAAAAAAATTTGTTGACTTGAAATTGCTTGAAATGTTATCTTGTTGGTAACAAAAGCACGGTGAAGTGCTTGCTACCACACGAAAAGGCAAAACAAAAAAGGAGAGTAAAATGATGAAAAAGCGTATTGCGGCGTTGGTCACCGCCGGTGTCCTTGCTTTGTCGATGCTTACCGGCTGCGGAAGCAAACAGGAGAGCTGGAAAGTTACCTGCCCGTGGGCACCGTCTGGTGTAGCAGCGATGGTCAGCCAAAAGGCTGCTGCCAAGTCCCCTGATTATTCTGATAATAAAATCACACTGGTTGCTGAAGCCGTCAAGGGCGATGCTGCTACTGTCAACACTTGGGTGTCCAGTACTAAGGCAAATGATAAGGAACTGGTCTTCGCCGGTGAGGGTCTGTTCGCCATTACCGAGACTCTGGATCCGGCCAAGCTGCAGTTCAGCTACGACGATTTCGAGTTCGTGGAGAACTTGTACTCCTCCGTCTTCGTCCTGTCCGCTGATTCTTCACTGAACCTCAAGAATCTGGACGATCTGGAGGCCTATGTCAAGGCAGGCAACCCCGTATCCGTGGCCGTTAACGGCGCTACCGGCTCCGAGGCTTTCCTGGCAGCGGCTCTGTTCGGCTCTATGGGTGCCGGCGACCAGCTGAAACTGACTCCGTACCAGTCCGCTGCGGAGGCTGCACAGGCTGTAGCTAAGGGTGAAACGAACTTCGCGGTCTCTCACCAGTCTCAGATTCTTGAGACCTACCAGCAGGGCGGCGTTGATGTGGTTTGCGCATTCGATGACAAGGCTATCGAAAACGGCCCCTTCGCAGGCGTTGAGGGCGTTGGCTCCAAGGGCTACCCCTACTTCCGCAACCGCTGCTTCGTCATGGCTCGCAAAGGTACTGACGCCGCAAAGGTTGCCGAGCTGAAAGAGCTGTATGATAAGATCCTCGCCGATGATGAGATGGTCGAGTGGCTGAACGACACCATGCTGCTGGAAGTCGATACCATGACCGAGGACGATGTGAAGGCTCACATTGAGAACGTCAAGAGCATCGTCGAGCAGTATAAGGACATCGTGGCAGGCTGATAAAAAGCCCTCATAGCGACAAAAAGCTGAAGCAGGGGGAAGGGGATGACCCCGTCCCCCTGCTTTTATATTTAAAAAGGAGTGGAAACAGGTGAAAAATCTGATAGAACGCATCGAAGCAAGACTGGATGAATGGGGCGCAAAGCTCGAACAGAAGAACATCGAGTACCCGGTAGACCTGATTTGCGGCATTCTGTTTCTGGTCATTGGCATCGTGCTGCTGCTCATCATGCCGCAGCAGGTGCAGATCTCGGAAAAAGACGTTGTGAATGGCCGCGCTTTCCCGACGATGCTGATTTGGCTCATGCTGGCCATGAGCGCCCTTCTGGTGGGCCGCGAGGCATACAACATGGTGATGCACCGCCCGACCAAAACTAAAACGCTGAATCTTTTGGTGGAAACAAAAGCACTCGTCATCGTCCTCATTCTGGTGGTCACTTATCTGCTGGCAGAGGTCACGGATCTGTTTGTTGTGGGCGCTGTATTCTGCGCACTGGCATTTCTGGTCTTTTTCCGCTGCAAGAAACCCCTTTACTATGCCATCACAGTTTCAATGGCTGTGTTGATTTGGGTCGTATTCCACTTTGTGCTGAATGTTAGTTTCTGAGGAGGCAGAATATGGGTTTGTTTGACTTTATCGGCCCGGCCTCCGGGCTGCTTTTCACCCTCGAAAATATCATCTGGATAAACCTCGGCGTCTTTATTGGCTGCGTGTTCGCGGCCATCCCGGGATTAAGTGTTATCCTCTGCATCATCCTATTCCTGCCTGTCACTTATACCATGCGTGCGATTCCCGGCATGATGTTCCTGTTGGGCATTTACTGCGCAGGTGGCTATGGTGGCTCGGTATCGGCTATCCTTATCAACACGCCGGGTACGCCCCACGCGGCGGCTACTATGCTGGACGGCTATCCGCTGTCCAAAATGGGCCGCACTAAGGCGGCGTTGAAAATTGCACTTTATGCATCTACCTTTGGCGGTATCTTCTCTGCGTTGGTGCTGCTCTTCCTCGGCCCTCAGGTCGCAAAAATTTCGGCACAGCTCGGCACGGCGGAGTACTTTATGGTCTGCCTGTTCGGCATGACGATTATTGCAGGCGTTTCTGGTAAGAGCCTTGTCAAGGGCATCATCGCCGCCTGCCTTGGTTTGCTTATTTCCTGTGTGGGCGCAGACCCCATGACCAGCTATGACCGCTTTACATTTGGTATTCCCCGTCTGTATCTGGGTCTTGACCTTGCCGTTACCCTCATCGGTTTGTTCGCACTGGTGGAAATCATTGGCAAGGCAGAGCTGAAGCGGAATGAGTTGAACCTTCACGCCGGAAAAATCGGCAATGATGACGGCAAAATCACAAAAGATGAATATAAGCGGATGTTCCGACCAGTGCTGATGGGTTCTATCATCGGTTCCTGTGTTGGTATCGTACCTGGCACGGGTGCGTCGGAGGCCTCGTGGTTCTCCTACAACACTGCGAAGAACCTGTCCAAGCATCCCGAGGAATTCGGCCACGGTTCTGTGGAGGGCGTTGCGGCTGCTGAGTCTGCCAACAATGCCGTCTGTGGCGCGACCCTGATTCCCTTGCTGACGCTGGGCATCCCCGGCGACGGCTGCGTGGCCATCATGTTGTCGGCCCTGATGATAAATGGCCTGAACCCCGGTCTCTCGCTGTTCACCACCGACGGCGCTATCATGTATGCCATCATGCTGGGCCTTATCCTCGTGAACATCTTCATGTTCCTGCAGGGCAAATACCTGACTAGCCTGTTTGCAAAGGTCGTCTCCATCCCTCAGCAGATCTTGACCCCCATCATCGTGATTTTCTGTTTCGCCGGTGCTTACTCGGTGAACAGCAGCTATTTTGATTTGAGCGTTGCGCTGGTGTTCGGCGTGATGGCGTGGTTCATGCGCAAGCTGGAGCTGCCCGCTGTCCCTGTGCTGCTGGGCATGGTGCTGGGCAATATGACCGAGACGAACTTCCGCCGCGCCCTGCTCATCTCGGATGGAAGTCCCAAAATCTTCTTCAGCAGTGTGTATTGCTGGATTTTTATCGCGCTAATCGTGGTGGTTATCATCGGCATCCTGCGCGGCAAGATGAAGGAAACGAAGAACGCGAAAGTGGAACAGTAAAAGGAGGTAAAGACCGTGGCATATAACATTATTTTCTACTTCAGTGACCAGCAGCGCTGGGATACCTGCGGCTGCTTCGGCCAGCCGCTCAACGTCACACCCAATCTGGACAAGCTGGCAGAGGAGGGCGTAAAATTTGACAATGCTTTCTCTCCCCAGCCGGTGTGCGGCCCTTGCCGCGCCCTATTCCAGACCGGAAAATACCCCACTGAGACAGGCTGTTTCCGCAATAACCTGATGCTGCCCTCGAATATCAAGACTCTGGGCGAGTATATGGAAAAAGATGCCGGCTACGAAACTGCCTATGTCGGCAAGTGGCATCTGGCCTCGGATGGCGAGCTGGAAAAGAAGCCGACCATTGACCATACCATTACAGCCGTTCCGTTGGAGTTGCGCGGCGGCTACACCGGCTACTGGCGTGCAGCCGATGTGCTGGAATTTACCTCCCACGGCTACGACGGCTATGTGTTCGACGAGAACAACAACCGCATCGATTTTAAGGGCTACCGTGCTGACTGCATCAACCAGTTCGCGCTGGACTACCTCGACCAGTACACCGGCGAAAAGCCCTTCTTCATGACCGTATCCCAAATTGAGCCGCACCATCAGAATGACCACAACCACTACGAAGGCCCCAACGGCTCGAAGCAGCGATTTGCGGATTTTGTCCTCCCCGAAGACTTGAAGGCTCTGGGCGGCAATGCAGCAGAAGAGTATCCGGATTATCTGGGACAGTGCGCAAGCCTCGACGAGAACCTCGGCAAGCTGGTGGAAAAACTGAAAGAAAAGGGTCTGTATGAGAATACTGTTATCCTTTACGCTTCCGACCATGGCTCTCATTTCAAGACCCGCAACCGCGACGCCCATCTGAACGGATACGATGACTATAAGCGCTCGTGCCACGACGGCTGCCTGCATGTGCCGCTGGTCATCTGCGGCGGCCCGTTCAAGGGCGGCAAGGAAGTCACCGAGCTGGTCAGCACCGAGAGCATCCCCAAGACTCTGTTGGCTTTGGCAGGCGTGGATGTCGGCGACAAGATGATCGGCGAAAATCTGCTTGACGTTGTGGAAAAGAAAAATCATAATAGAGCTAATGAGGTCTACGCCCAAATCTCGGAGAGCCGCTGCGGCCGCTGCATCCGCACGGCAGATTATATGTACTCTGTCTATGCCCCCGGTGTCAATGGCGGCGAGGCTGCGGCATCTGATGTGTATGCGGACGACTTCCTCTATGATATGCAGAAAGACCCGTGGCAGCTGAACAATGTTGTCGCAGATCCTGCATACGCCGACGTCAAAGCGGAGCTTCGTGAGCGCTTGCTGAACTGGATACAGCACGCAGAAGGCACCCGCCCCACCATCACCGACTGAAAAGGAGCGTTTGCCCATGCTCTCGGCTGCTGAGAAAAAATCTGCTCAGGTATATCGTTGGCTTCTGGCTTATATCGACGAAAACAAGTTTTCTGGAAATCAACGACTGCCCTCGGAAAATGCACTCTGCCGAAAGCTGGGCGTCAGCCGGGAAACGATTCGAGTTGCCATTGACCGATTGGTGAATGAAGGAATCGTGTACAAAGTCAAAGGGAGCGGCACCTATTTCCACCGGGAAAAGGTGATGACGCGCGATTTGAACACCGAGGATGCACTTTATAAGATCGGCCTTGTTTTGCAAGGTCAGGATACGAGTGCAAATTCGGGGCTGATTGAGGGTGTGCGCAGCGTTCTGACACAGGAACGGGTGGATCTGCACGTATTTCTGACCGATAACAAGTTCTGCAACGAACGCCGCTGTCTGGAAACAGTGGTGCATCAGAATTTTCATGGCTTTATCGTGGACGGTGTTAAGTCGAGTATCCTCAGCCCGAATCTTGACTGCTACAAGGAACTTTATCGGCGCAAAATTCCGGTGATATTCTACAACAATTTTTATCGGAATCTGCGCTGTCCGCGTGTGACCATCAATGATATTGAATGTGCGCATCAGTTGATAGGGCGCCTGATGGATGCCGGACACAGCCACATTGCAGGCATCTTCGTGTACGACAACTACCAGAGCGTAGAAAAGTTTCAAGGCATGGCGGAAGCGATGCGAAATCGTGGTTTGGAACTGAACGATGATTACATCAAGTGGTGTATTTCGGACGAAGCCCACAACGAAAGCTATGTCCGTTCCATTGAAAGATTTCTGAAGAGCATCCCTAAATGCACCGCTATCGTCTGCTGCAACTACATCATCTATCGGCTGGTCATGAAAACCCTGCAGAAAATGGGGAAGACTGTACCCGAAGATTATTCGCTGGTCTGTTTTGATTATTCCGAAGAAACTTATCGGCAGGAGGATGTTACCTGCTCCGTGGAGCAAGGCTTCGAGATGGGACGTCAGCTTGCGCTGCGGCTTATGGAGATGATTTCCACCGGCGAATGCGATGACCGGAACTACACTTATGTCATGAAGCCCATCCTCTACGATGGCCATTCCATCCGGAAGATCAAAAAGGTAAAATAAAGATTCTCCCGGAGGCAGTACTGCTCTCCGGGAGAATCTCTTTATCGGTTTTGTTGTGCCAGAAAATGTGCAGCAGTATGCAGGCGCGGAAGCACATAGGCAAAGAACTGCTTATACGCTGCGCAAAAGCGGTTGCTTCCAGAGGCATCCCAATCTCGCTTGCATCCGCCCCGGCAGAGCAGCTGATAAGCACATGCTGCGCATTCCGCCGGGCGTTTGCGGCCCTGTGCCAGAAATGTCTGGCTTGTGGGAGAATCAAGCGCATCTTCAACGGTACAGTGGCTCAGATTTCCCAGCTTCCACTCATCCAGAACATAAAAGTCACAGGGATAAAGGCTTCCGTCACCTTCTACGGTAAGATAATGTCCACAGGAACCGGAGGAAGCGCAGGAGGTAGGCGGCATTCCCAGCAGGATACGCAGATAGTCCTCAAAATT
This sequence comes from Faecalibacterium sp. Marseille-Q4137, assembly GCF_017377535.1. Lineage (NCBI taxonomy): Bacteria > Bacillati > Bacillota > Clostridia > Eubacteriales > Oscillospiraceae > Faecalibacterium > Faecalibacterium sp. Marseille-Q4137. The sequence continues at coordinate 32,156 of NZ_JAFREK010000012.1, read as the reverse complement.
GCGAACGCTGATATAATTGCCTCGTTGCAGCTGCTGATACCAAGTATCAAAGACGCCGCACAGAAAACGACCATAAAGTTCCGGCGTTAGAGAATATGCCTGCCCTCCAATCGTATCAAGTGGGTCAAGACATGGGATGAATTGCAGATTGTGCTGTCCCAACTCGCAGAGGCTTTTGAAGGCTCGCTGCGGCTTTCTGGCCAGCTGTCCGGTCACAACACAGAGCAGATTCGTTTCGACCCTGTAGGCATCCAGCAGCGCAAGCGCATGAGTTACTTTATCCCATGTGCCCTGCCCAGCTGCGTCCAGCCGATAGAGATCATGGTTCTCCTGTGTGCCGTCCAGAGAGAGGCCTACGAGGAAAGAGTTGGCTTTGAAAAAGGAAGCCCACTCTTCATCCAGACAAATGCCATTGGTCTGGATGCTGTGGAACACAGAGATATTGCGCTGCATGGAACGCTCCGTTTCCAGAAAGAACCGGAAGAAATCCAACCCGGCAAGAGTCGGTTCGCCGCCCTGAAACAGAAAATGGACGCTGCCGCCTTCCTCTGTGGCTGCAAAAGCCTTTTCAACCAGTTCTCCTGCCATTTCATGGGAAAGCAGTCCCATATTTTTGCAGGCTCGGCTGTTGGAAACATCGTCATAAAAGCAGTACCGGCAACGCAGATTGCACAGGCTGGACGCTGGCTTGACGAGAAATGTATTATGTTTCATAGAGATTCCCTCCGTGCTTCGCAGTTCTTAAAACAAGGATACCGGAAAATACGGGCTTTCGCAAGCAGTAACAGTTAAAAGCTGTTTGAAATAGTAAGAAAACGAATATAGTTGTCCGAAAATCAAAAAAAGGAGAAGAAAACTTGTATGGATGAAAATAAAACATACGGTACACGGTTAGCACGGCTTTGGAAGCTGTTTTTGAGTACGCTGTACATTAGCAGCTTTACCTTCGGCGGCGGCTTTGTCATCGTGACCTTTATGAAGAAAAAATTTGTAGATGAGCTGCACTGGATCGATGAACAGGAAATGCTGGATATGACAGCGTTGGCGCAGTCCTCTCCGGGCGCAATCGCGGTCAATGCTGCAATTCTGGTAGGCTGGCAGGTAGAAGGCTTGATTGGAATGATCGTGGCAGTGTTGGGCACCATCATCCCACCTATGGTCATTCTTTCAGTCATTTCTGTGTTCTACAATGCTTTTGCCACCAATCGCTATATCGCGTTGTTACTCAAGGGAATGCAGGCTGGTGTGGCGGCGGTCATTCTGGATGTTGTATTCGACCTCGGCGGCAAGGTGCTGAAGACCCGCTCATGGGTGTATATTGCCCTGATGGTCGCAGCGTTTGTCGCAAATACGGTGTTTGATGTCAATGTGGTGGTGGTCATCCTTGCCGCTGCAGTATTCGGCGTGGTGCTGGCTCTGGTCCAGTGGAAAAAAGGTGGTGCAAAATGATCTACTTACAGCTTTTTCTCAGCTTTTTGCAGGTGGGTATGTTCAGCGTAGGCGGCGGCTATGCGGCCATGCCGCTGATCCAGAGCCAAGTGGTGGAACAACATGGCTGGCTGACGATGCAGGAGTTTACTGACCTCATCACGATTGCAGAAATGACCCCTGGTCCCATTGCGGTCAACTCGGCAACTTTTGTTGGTTTGCGTATCGCGCAGGTACCCGGAGCCATCATTGCAACACTAGGTTGCATTACACCGGCGCTGTTCTTTGTTTCACTTCTATCCTACATCTATCGTAAATACAAGGATATTTCTCTGCTGCAAAGTGTTCTGGCCTGCCTGCGTCCGGTCATTGTAGCGCTTATCTTTGGTGCAGGTCTTTCTATACTGTCTATGGTGGTGTTCGGAGAGAGTGCAAAGACGCTCGCCAACGTAGACTGGATCGGCATCGGCAGTTTTGCATCGGCATTTTTTGTCCTACGGAAGCTCAAGTGGAATCCCATCCTGACCATGTGCCTGTGCGGCGTGGCCGGGCTTGGACTTCACATTTTGCTCGGAATATAATCTTAAGACAATTTGTCTGTTGGAATCATGAAAATAAATCATTGGGCTTGCAATCAGGGCAGAACTGTGGTATATACATTATACGAAACATTGCTTAAGATGAACGTTCCACCGTTCAATGATGTGTAAAGTGAGGTGCCTGCCATGACCGCCGTGATCTATGCCCGCTATTCCTCGGACAACCAGCGCGAAGAATCCATCGAAGGCCAGATCCGGGAATGCACGGCTTATGCCGAGAAAAACGGCATCACCATCGTCAAGCACTATATTGACCGTGCTATCTCCGCCAAGACGGACAACCGCCCGGAGTTCCAGCAGATGATTAAGGACAGCGACAAGAAGCTGTTTGACATTGTGCTGGTCTGGAAGCTGGACCGTTTTGCTCGGAACCGCTACGACAGTGCCCGGTATAAGACCCAACTGAAGAAGAACGGCGTCAAGCTCATGTCTGCCACCGAGATCATCTCCGAGGGGCCGGAGGGCATTATTCTGGAATCTGTGCTGGAAGGTTATGCCGAGTATTATTCCGCTGACCTTGCCGAGAAGGTCGTGCGTGGACAGACCGAGAACATCCTGAAAGGCCGCTGCAACGGTGGCCGTGGAACCTTTGGATATACGCTGGATTCCGAGCGGAAATTCCACATCGACCCTCTCACCTCGCCTTTTGTGCTTGAATCGTTCAAGAAGTACAATGAAGGCTCCACTATGAAGGAGATTCGGGACTGGCTGAACGAAAACGGCATCAAGAACCCGGTGGGCGGTGCATTTACTTATAACAGCGTTGAACATATGCTCAAGAACCGGCGGTACATCGGAGAACTGAAATTCCGGGATGTGGTCGTGCCGGATGCTATCCCGCCCATCATTCCACTGGAACTGTTTGAGGATGTGCAGAAGAAAATCGCCAAAAACAAAAAAGCCCCTGCCCGTAGAAAGGCAGAGGATGACTATCTGCTCACCACCAAGCTGTTCTGCGGCTACTGTGGGGCGTTGATGTTTGGCGAAAGCGGCACAAGCCGGACGGGTGAAGTCCACCGCTACTATAAATGTGCCACTGCCAAAAAGCACAAGGGCTGCAAGAAAAAGACCGTCCGCAAACAGTGGCTGGAAGATTTGGTAGTCAACCAGACCATGCAGCTTGTGAAAGACGATGCCGCTATGGAATCCATCATCGCCAAGGTGATGGAACTGCAAAATAAGGAGAACACCAACATTCCACTCTATGAGAAGCAGCTTCGGGATGCGGAATCTGGTATCCAGAATATGCTGAACGCGATTCAAGCTGGAATCCTGACCAGTTCCACCAAGGAGCGGCTGGAGCAGCTGGAAGAAACCAAGCGTGAGCTTGAAGCCCGCATTGCGGAAGAAAAGCTGGCGAAGCCGAAAGTGACCGAAGAATTCATTCGGTTCTGGCTGCTGCGGTTTCGCAAGCTGGACATGAGCCTGAAAGACCAGCGGCAGGCGCTGGTGGATACGTTTATCAATGCGATTTATCTGTATGATGATAAGGTTTTGATAACTTTTAATTATAAAGAAGGAACACAGACCGTCACCTTTGGAGAAGCGACAGAAGTTGCATCCGAGGGAAATGGTTCGGATTTGGATTGCTTTACTGCACCAGAAAATGCCGTGAAATCGAAAGATTTCATGGCTTTTTTGTTTTGTAAACCATGGCTGCACGGTTTTTGCACGGTCGGTGTTATCCATGTCCGATTATGTAGGGCGCTGTATTGCATTGCAATCAGTGCCCTTTTTTGCATCAGGTGAGCAGTGCCAGGCGCAGCTTTGCCTTCATTTCCGGGTCGGCATGTTCGATCTGCCTCTGACGTTTTACCGCCTCCTCGTTGGTGGGAAAGCTCTCCCATTTGTCGCAGCTCTTGCCGTGCTCGTCCTGATAGGTGTACTATTTTTCAATTTCCTCTTGCAATTTTCGATTGCAGTTGTTATGATACGGGCAGGGAAAGAATGTGTAAAAAGTATCCTGCACAAGGCTGCAATGCGATTTTTACATGAAGGGAGCAGACGCATCATGTATGTGGATTGGGAGTATTACAAGATCTTCTATTATGTGGCGAAGTATCAGAACTTTACCAAGGCTGCGCGGGTTCTGGGTAACAATCAGCCCAACATCACCCACTCGATGAATCGACTGGAAAGCCAGCTGAACTGCGTGCTGTTCATCCGCTCCAACCGGGGTGTGACCCTGACACCGGAAGGCGAGATGCTCTACTCCCGCATCGCTTCGGCGGCGGTGCAGATCCAGGATGCCGAGGAGGAGCTGAGCGCCAGTGCCACGCTGGAGCACGGAACCATCAGCATCAGCGCCACCGAGACGGCGCTCAACATTTATTTTTCCAAAAAGCTGCGGGATTTCCACACCGAATATCCCGGCATCCGGCTGCGCATCTCGAACCACTCCACGCCGCAGGCGGTGCAGGCTGTGAAGAACGGTGAGGTGGATTTTGCCATTGTGAGCACCCCGGCGGAGATCGAGTCGGGGTTGAAAATGGTGGAGCTGAAGCCGTTTTACGAGGTGCTGGTGGGTGGCAGGACCTTCACCGCGCTGGCAAGTCAGAGCCTGACCTTGAAAGAGCTGCGCAGCTATCCCCTCATCTCCCTCAGCGACGAGAGCGTGACCCGCAGCTTATACCGGCAGTTCTTCCTGGATCACGGCGCGGTCCTCAAGCCGGATACGGAAGCTGCCACCACCGACCAGATGCTCACGCTGGTCAAAAGCGAGCTGGGCCTTGCCTTTGTGCCGGAACCCATGGCGAGGGATAGCCTGGAGCGGGGCGAGCTGGTGCAGCTCCACCTGCAGGAGATCATCCCGACCCGTTCGATCTGCCTTGTTTACGACCGCCACCGCCCGCTGAACACGGCGGCGCGGAAATTCCAGCAGATGCTGACCAAGGCAGACCCGCCCCGCCCGGCCGCATCGAAGCAGACCGAGAGCATCTCTTTTGTGTCCCAATAAAATGCTGTCGAGATGAGGCAGAGTGTTCGCGGCACTGCCCTGGCTTCTGCCGGTTCTTCTAAGGCATAAAATAACCCCGGAGCGTTTGCTGTGATACATCGCTCCGGGGTTTTGTGATGTTGTGGGTTACTGGCCGCAGGAGTGCCCGCCGCAATGATGCTCACCGCAATGGTGGCCCTCGCCGTGGTCGTGGTGGTCACAATGGGCGTTGGGGTCAAAGCGGAGCTTTCCGGCCAGATAATCTGCTACTGCCGCGTCTGCCGGGCCGCTGATCCCGCCGAACAGCTGGATGCCTGCCTGTGTAAGGGCGTTCTGTGCCCCGGGGCCGATGCCGCCGCAGAACACCACATTGGCATTGTGCTGGGCCAGAAAACCCACCAGTGCGCCGTGGCCCTGCCCGTTGGTGGAAACGACCTCGCTGGCCGTCACCTGTCCGTTTTCGACCTCGTAGAACTTGAACTCTGCCGTGTGGCCGAAGTGCTGGAATACCATACCGTTTTCATAAGGAATTGCGATCTTCATGGGGGATGTCTCCTTTTTTCTTTTCTTTTATTATAACATAACACAGGAGACAATAAAACCCCGGAACACGGGGCGATTTTGCGGAGCTTTCCCTCAATTACAGTTCTCCCGTTTTCAGTTTGTCCAGCACCTCGTTCAGGCTGGTGCATTCCATGGTATACAGGCCGCGCATCTCATCGTCGGCGGGGAGCAGATCGGGCACCATGACGGTGACAAAGCCCCCGGCGGCACCGGCGCGGACACCGTTGTAGCTGTCCTCCAGCACCAGCGTGTGGGCGGGGTCGGTGCCCAGCTTTTCCGCCGCCAGCAGGAAGATCTCCGGGTCGGGCTTGGAATGTTTGACCTGCTGGCCGGATACCAGCGCCTTGAAGTAGTGGGTCAGCCCCCAGTTGTTCAGGTTGCCCTCGATGACATGGACCCGGCTGGAGGAGGCCACCGCCATGGGGATGTGGTTGGCATCCAGCCAGGCCAGCAGCTCGTCCAGCCCCGGCTTTTTGGGCACCGGTTTCTGGAACTCCTCATCGGCCACCCGGTGCAGGCTGTCGATGATGGCGTTGGCATCGCAGTCCTCTCCGTAGAACTGCCGCACGATGTTACGGGAAGTTTCGCCCGCCGTGCCGCGTTCAGCCTCGGCAAGGCCTTCCTTGTACTCCAGACCCAGCGCCGCCAGCGCCGGTTCCCAGAAAGTGGCCCACATCCGCTCGGTGTCGAACATCAGGCCGTCCATATCAAAAATTACGCCGTTGATCATAATGGATTGGTTCCCTTCTTGATGAGATAATACTTTGTTTAACCTCTCAGCCGTCGCTATCGCTCGGCAGGCCCGGGTTGCGGCTCCCGGCATCCAATTTTATGTCTTGCTGGCCGCGGCCCCAACAGCAATGCCCTTTATCCGCCACTGGCGGCGGTTGTTGCTGTTGCTCCTAATAGGGGAGCCTTTGGCAAAACTGGAAACCTGCCCGGACTGCCAAGGCCTCCCCTACTAGGGGAGGTGGCAAAACCGATAGGTTTTGACGGAGAGGTTTAACAGCAGGGGCCGCTGTGGGGAGAAGCCCTGCTTACAGCAATAATATCACAATTTGCGACAACTTACAGCCCCCAAACATGAAAGATTTTGCGTTTCCTTGCAAATCCGGCTCATACTACTATAATAGAAAACAACATTCGGCATTTCAGGTGCGGGCGCGTGCCGCGCAAAATCTGCTGCGTGAGATCAGAAAAGAGGGAAATATATCATGTTGGATATCAAGATCACTCGTACCACTTCTCCCAAGGAGAAGCCTCAGGACGAGACCAAGCTGGGCTTCGGCAAGAAATTTACCGACCACATGTTTGTGATGGATTATACCGAGGGCGAGGGCTGGCACGATGCCCGCATCGTCCCCTATGCACCCTTCCCGCTGGACCCGGCCACGGTGGTGTTCCACTATGCGCAGGAGATCTTTGAGGGCATGAAGGCTTACCGCACCGCGGATGACACCATTCAGCTGTTCCGCCCTGATTGCAACGCAAAGCGTTTCCAGGATTCCGCCGACCGTCTGTGCATCCCCAAGATCCCGGAAGAGGATTTTGTGCAGGCTGTTGAGGCTCTGGTGGATGTGGAGCGCGACTGGGTGCCCCACACCGATGGTGCTTCCCTGTACATCCGTCCCTTCATTTTTGCAAATGATGTGGGTCTGGGCGTGCACGCTTCCAAGCACTATATCTTCTGCATCATCTGTGCTCCCTCCGGTGCTTACTACGCCGAGGGCATCAACCCCGTCCGCATCTACGTTGAGGATGAGTACATCCGTGCCGCCCCCGGCCTGACCGGCTTCACCAAGTGCGGCGGCAACTATGCTGCTTCCATCAAGGCCGGTGAGCTGGCCGAGGAGCAGGGCTATGCACAGGTGCTGTGGCTGGACGGCGTGGAGAAGAAGTACGTTGAGGAAGTCGGCAGCATGAACATCATGTTCAAGATCGACGGCAAGGTCTACACCGCTGCAACCGTCGGCACCGTTCTGCCCGGCGTTACCCGCCGCAGCTGCATCGAGCTGCTGAAGGATTGGGGCTATGATGTCATCGAGGGCAAGCTGGCCATTGCGGACATCATGCAGGCCGCCCGCGAGGGTAAGCTGGAGGAGGTCTTCGGCACTGGTACCGCCGCAGTCGTCTCCCCTGTCAAGGAGCTGGTCTGGAAGGGTGAGCACGCCTATATTGGCGATGGCAAGATCGGCCCTGTGACCCAGAAGCTGTACGATACCATGACCGGGATGCAGTGGGGCAAGATCCCCGATACCAAGGGTTGGATCGTTCCGGTTGAGAAAAAGTACTGATCCTTCCCGCGCTTCTCTTTGTTCAGAATTTTTGCAAACGCCGCCGGGTGGGAATACCGCCGGGCGGCGTTTGCCGTATCATGGTTTTGTTCCCCGATTGCTTTTCCGCCTGCACAGTGCTAGACTATGTGCAGAAAAACAGAAACGAGAGGGAACTGGAATATGGTCAAAAAATGGAGCGTCAGCTATCCTGCGGTGAACGGTGTGGAGCAGCGCCGGGTGTATGTCTACCTGCCCACCATGTACGAAGCCGACCCGGAGCGCCGGTATCCGGTGCTGTATATGTTCGACGGCCAGAATGTGTTCTTTGATGCGGATGCCACCTACGGCAAGAGCTGGGGCGTGGCGGATTATCTGGACTACACCGATACCCCGCTCATCGTGGCGGCAGTGGAGTGCAATGCAGGCCCCAACAACGAGCGCCTTGTGGAGTATTCGCCCTACCGCTTCGATGACCCGACCTATGGCCACTTTGACGGCAAGGGGCAGGCGACCATGAGCTGGTTCATCCACCGGTTCAAGCCCTTCATTGACCACAATTTCCGCACCCTGCCGGACCGGGAGCACACGTTCATTGGCGGCAGCTCCATGGGCGGCCTGATGAGCCTGTATGCTCTGCTGCAGTATAACGATACCTTCAGCCGCGCGGCAGCCCTGTCGCCGTCGATCTGGGTGTCTCCTGAAAAGCTCAGCGGTCTGGTGGGCCGCGCAAAGCTGGAGCCCGGCACGGTGCTCTACATGGACTACGGTTCCCAGGAGATGGGCAGCCACGAGGGGATGCGCAGGGAATTTGCTGAGATGTGCAGCAAGATCCTGGTCCGGGGCATCCACCTGACCAGCCGCCTGGTGCCCGGCGGCACCCACAGCGAAGCCAGCTGGGAAAAGCAGCTGCCGTTCGTGTTCCATACACTGATGTATGAACTGGACTGAACCTCTCCGTCATCCCTTCGGGATGCCACCTCTCCTGGTAGGAGAGGCGCGGAGCGCCTGAGAGTTTTTTTATAGAGGAGGGAACTACATGGAAACACAATACTTCAAGGATTACAGCCCCGCACTGGGCCGGGAGATGGAATGCAAGGTCTACGGCCACGCAGGCCGCCCCATGCTCTTTGTCCCCTGTCAGGATGGCCGTTTCTTCGACTTTGAGGACTTCCACATGGCCGGTACGCTGGCTCCGTGGATCGAATCCGGGCAGATCATGGTCATCTCCATCGACACCATCGATCAGGAGACCTGGTCCGACACCAACGGCGACCCCTACTGGCGGATCCGCCGCTATGAGCAGTGGATCCGCTACATCGTGGAGGAAGTTGTGCCCAAGATCCAGTATATCGCCAAGGAGCGCAACGGCTGGGACAGCCTCCCCGGCGTGATCGCCTTTGGCTGCAGCCTGGGCGCGACCTATGCCGTCAACCTCTACCTGCGGTTCCCCTATCTTTTCGATGGTTGTCTGGCCCTCAGCGGCATCTACACCGCAAAATACGGCTTTGGCGATTACATGGACGAGGTGGTCTACCAGAACTCCCCCGTGGATTACATGGCCAACTTCCCCACCGATCACCCCTATATGGACCTCTACCGCAGCAGGAAGGCGGTCATCTGCTGCGGTCAGGGCGCTTGGGAGCAGCCCGATACCACCCGGCAGCTCAAGCAGATCTTTGAGCAGAAAGGCATCCCTGTCTGGGTGGACCTGTGGGGCTATGATGTCAAGCACGACTGGAATTGGTGGTATCAGCAGGTCGTGTATTATATGCCTTATATTCTAGGATAAGGCGGCTCACCCTCTCAGTCAAAGCCTTGCGGCTTTGCCAGCTCTCCCAAAGGGCGAGCCTTTGGCAAAACCGTGAACTTTGCAGGGACTGCCAAGGCCTCCCACTTTGGGGGAGGTGGCATTGCGAAGCAATGACGGAGAGGGCGAGGACGTGAACAAGAAAGAGGAATCATCAAGCTATGCAGAACTTTATCTTTATCTCCCCCAATTTCCCCACCAACTACTGGCAGTTCTGCCGGGAGCTGAAAAATAACGGCATGAACGTGCTGGGCATCGGTGACCAGCCCTATGATGAGCTGAAGCCGGAGCTGAAAGACAGCCTGAATGAATACTACAAGGTCGGCAGTCTGGAGAATTATGACGAGGTCTACCGGGCGGTGGCGTTCTTCGCCTTCAAGTATGGCCGCATCGACTGGCTGGAATCCAACAATGAGTACTGGCTGGAGCGGGATGCGGCCCTGCGCACGGACTTCAACATCAAGTCTGGCTTCCAGACCGAGGATATGCCCCGCATCAAGTACAAGAGCAAGATGAAGGAGTATTACCAGAAGGCTGGCATCGCCACCGCCCGTTACCACATGGTGGACGACCTGGAGGGCTGCAGGAAGTTCATCAACGAGGTGGGCTATCCGGTGGTGGTCAAGCCGGACAACGGTGTGGGTGCCTCCGATACCCATAAGCTGTCCAGCGATGAGGAGCTGAAGAGCTTCCTGCTCTACAAGAGCACCTATCACCCCGACCTCTCCTACATCATGGAGGAGTTCGTCCACGCCGAGGTCAACAGCTACGATGCCATCATCGACGGCAGCGGCAACCCCATCTTTGAGGCGGGCAACGTCAGCCCGGTGTCCATCATGGACATCGTCAACGACAATGATAACTCCATCTACTATATCATCAAGGACCTGCCCGAGGATACCCGCGCCGCCGGACGTGCCGCCGTCAAGAGCTTTGGCGTGAAGAGCCGGTTCGTCCACTTTGAGTTCTTCCGCATGACCGAGGATCAGGCCAGCATGGGCAAAAAGGGCCAGCTCGTGGCGCTGGAGGTCAATATGCGCCCTTGCGGCGGCTTTACCCCGGATATGATCAACTTTGCCCGCTCCACCAACGTGTACAAGATCTGGGCAGATATGATCGCCTTCGGCGGCACGGATATGCCGGTGGGCGAGCACTACTACTGCCCCTTTGCAGGCCGCCGCGATGGCAAAAACTTTGTGTATAGCCATGAGCAGATCATGCAGAAGTACCAGAAGAATATGCGGATGGTGGACCGCATCCCCGAGGCTCTGTCCGGTGCCATGGGCAACCAGATGTACGTTGCAACCTTCTCCACCCGCGAAGAGATGGAGCAGTTCTACTCCGATGTGCTGGCTGTGAATGACCCTGTCAACGCCAAGGTGCAGAAGGAGCTGGCCGAGGTGCTGGCACTGGGCGAGCCCACCACCACCGCCCTCACCGAAAAGCCGAACCTCTCCCCCGCCGTGAAGCCTACCACGGCTGTGACCAAGACGCGCAGCCGGAAAAAGTAAGTGCATAGAATTTAGCTTGAACCAATGGCTGTCGGGCATTTTTCTGCCCGGCGGCTTTTTGCTACACTTTTTTCACGGTGCACAAAAAACAATACGCTTTTTTGGGTATCGTGCGAATAGACACAGCAAAGAACCTTTGGTATTATAAATTCGTAAAAACAAGACGTTACTCCTCGGAGGCGCTACTTGCATCGAATTCCCTTTCTAAAACAAGGGGAGTAGTGTGAGCTGCTGCATTCGGGGTTTTTCTTTTTGTCCGAAAATTCGATGCAGGGAGTAGAACGGTATGAAAATCATCCGACAGATCAACAACAATGCCGCCCTGGCACTGGACGGAAACGGCAAGGAGCTGGTGGTGCTGGGCCGGGGGGTCGGGTTCCCCAAAATGCCTTACGAGCTGACGGATCTTTCCCGCATCGAGCGAACGTTTTACGACGTGAACCCCAAATATTTTGGCATGGCGGCCGATCTGCCCCGCCCGCTGGTGCTGGCCTGCGCCGAGATCACGGAGCGGGCTGAGATCGAGCTGGACTGTGCGCTGAACCCAAACCTGCCCTTTACCCTGGCCGACCACCTGAACTTTGCGGCGGAGCGGCTGCGCAAGGGCATCGAGATCTCGACCCCGCTGGCTTACGATGTGCGCCACCTGTACCCCAAGGAGACAGAGCTGGCCAAACAGGCACGGGAGCTGCTGGCGCGGGAAGCCGGGCTGAAGCTGCCAGACAGCGAGGTGGTGAACATTGCCCTCCACCTCATCAACGCCGAGGCGGAAGCGGGCGATATGCACTCCATGATGATGACGCTCAAGGCCCTTTCGGACGTGGACGGCATCGTGGAGAAACGGCTTGCTATTACGCTCAACAAAGAGAGCTTTTCGTATTCCCGGTTTTCCATGCATCTGCGCTACCTCATCCAGCGGCTTGCCTCCGGCAGGCAGGTGGAGGAGCGGATCAGCGGGATGCTGGCCCAGATGCGGCGGGACTATCCGCAGGCGTATCAATGTGCCCGCGCCATCGCGGACTATTTCCGGGCCGCCTGGAACTGGCAGTGCAACGATGAGGAGATCGTGTACCTCATGCTGCACATCACCCGCCTGCAGGAGAAGAACGAGGCCTGAACCGGCCCGCTTCCCTGCCCACCTTTTTGCATGAATCCACCCAATGGCGCGCGTTGGGCGGTTCAGAAGATATTGACCGAGAGGGAGGTCCTCTGCCATGGATCGTAAACAGTTCCTGGAGCAGCTGGCTGCTCCGGCCGGCGGAAAAGAAAACATAGGCCTGTGTGATTTCCGCAGCGGCTGTCTGTCCGTTACCGTAAAGGACCGCAGTGTGATCGACCTCAACGCGATCCGCGGGCTGCCCGGTGTGGCTGACGCAGAGCTTCTGCGCAGCAGGCTCCGGATCACCCCGGATCAAACCATCATGGAGGAATTGCAAATGGCAAAAAAAGAAGATTACGGCGCATTGGCAAAACAGATCCTCAGCCTGGTGGGCGGTGCCGAAAACGTGAGCAACGCCACCCATTGTGCCACCCGTCTGCGCTTTAACCTGAAAGATGAATCAAAAGCCGATACCGATGCCATCAAGGGCCTGGCCGGTGTTGTGGGCGTTGCCCAGGCAAACGGCCAGTATCAGGTGATTATTGGTGCCGAGGTCACGCAGGTGTACGAGAAGCTCAGCGGGATGCTGGGCACCGCCCCTGCCGCCGCAGCCCCCGCCCCCAAGGGCAAGTGGTACGACCGTGTCATCGACACCCTGACCGGCATCTTTACCCCCATCCTGCCCCCGCTGACCGCAGCAGGCATGATCAAGGCCGTGCTGGCCATCCTGGTGGCGTTCAAGCTGGTCAGCAATACGTCCAGCACCTACCAGGTCATCAACTTCATGGGCGATGCCACGTTCTATTTCCTGCCCATCCTGCTGGCTAACTCGGCGGCGAAAAAGCTGGGCTGCAACCCCTACCTGGCCATGATGCTGGGTGGCATCCTGATCCACCCCAGCTTTGTGAACCTGGTGGCTGCCTCCAAGGAAAGCGGCGAGGCCATCACCATCTTCATGCTGCCCATCTATAACGCCTCCTATTCTTCGTCCGTGATCCCCATCATCCTAGGCGTGCTGCTGATGTCCAAGGTGGAGCCCTGGGCTACCCGCATCTCCCCCAAAGCCATCCGCTTCTTTACCGCTCCGCTGCTGACCATGTTCATCTGCGGCATTGCCACCCTGTGTGTGCTGGGCCCGGTGGGCTATGTGGTCTCCAACGCCCTGGCCGCTGTGATCAATGGCCTGAGCACCCTGGCACCCTGGCTGGTGCCCACCATCGTCGGCGTGTTCCTGCCGTTCCTGGTCATGACAGGTACCCACCACGCCCTGACCCCCATTGGTATCAACAACCGTATGACCATCGGCTTTGACACCATCATCTATCCGGGCCAGCTGGCCTCCAACGTGGCACAGGGCGCTGCTGCTCTGGCCGTTTCCATCAAGACCAAGGACCCCGAACTCAAGCAGCTGACCTCCGCCACCGGTATCACCGCCGTCTGCGGCATCACCGAGCCGGTTCTGTTCGGCGTTACCATGAAGATCCGCACCAACATGATCGCAGCCATGGCTGGCGGCGGCGTGGGCGGCTTCTTTATGGGCCTGATGAACACCAAGAACTACTCCGGCGGCTCTCCCGGTCTGCTGACCCTGCCCAGCTACATTGGCCTGGATACCCCCATGGCCAACTTCTACTATGCCTGCGCCGGTGCAGCCATTGCCTTTGTGGTGGCCTTTATCGTCTCGTTCGTCCTGTTCCGTGACGAGAAAAAGAACTGATCCCCGGACGCTGCAACATTAGGGAGGAACCTGTATGTATTTCCCGAGAAATTTCCTCTGGGGCGGCGCAACGGCCGCAAATCAGTGCGAGGGTGCCTATCTGGAAGATGGCAAGGGCCTGTCCATCCAGGATGTGCTGCCTAAGGGCTTCAAGGTCATCACCGAGGAGCCGACCCCCGACAACCTCAAGCTGAAAGGCATTGATTACTACCACCGCTACAAAGAGGACATCAAGCTCTTTGCGGGCATGGGGTTCAAGGTCTACCGCTTTTCCATTGCGTGGAGCCGCATTTTCCCCACCGGCGAGGAAGCACAGCCCAACGAGGCGGGCCTGAAGTTCTACGATGATGTCATTGACGAGTGCCACAAGTACGGCATCGAGCCGCTCATCACCATTTCCCACTACGAAACGCCCCTGGCCCTGGCCCGCAAGTACAACGGCTGGAGCAACCGCATCATGATCGACCTGTACCTGAAATACTGCCAGGTCCTGTTTGAGCGGTACAAGGGCAAGGTGAAGTACTGGATCACGTTCAACGAGATCAACTCCATTTTGCACCAGCCCTTTGTCAGCGGTGCCATCCTGACCCCCAAGGCCCAGCTGAGCAACCAGCAGCTGTATCAGGCCATCCACTACGAGCTGGTGGCCAGCGCCAAGGCTGTGCAGCTGGCCCACAGCATCGACCCGGAGTACAAGGTGGGCAGCATGATCCTGGCCGTTACCATCTACCCGCTCACCCCGAACCCCGATGACATCATCGAGGTGATGGAGCTGGACAACGAGGTGTACCTGTTCTCGGACGTGCAGGCCCTGGGTGCCTATCCCTACTATGCCAAGCGCGTGTTTGAGGAAAAGGGCGTGCAACTGGAGATCAGCGATGAGGACCGCGAAGCCCTGACCCACACTGTGGACTTTGTTTCGTTTAGCTACTATTCCAGCAACTGCGCCGCCGCTGACCACTCGCTGGGCGAGCCCACCGGCAGCAACATGGTCCCCACCCTCAAGCGCAATCCGTATTCCAAGGTCAGCGAGTGGGGCTGGCAGATCGACCCTAAGGGCCTGCGCTACACCCTGAACCGGCTGTACAGCCGCTACCACAAGCCCCTGTTCATTGCCGAAAACGGCCTGGGTGCCAACGACACCCTGGTGCCGGACGGCCACGGCAGCTTTACGGTGGAGGATGATTACCGCATCCGCTACATGAACGACCACCTGGTGCAGGTCAGCGAAGCGCTGCACGACGGCGTGGACGTGATGGGCTATACCAGCTGGGGCTGCATTGACCTGATCTCCTGCTCCACGGCGGAGATCAAAAAGCGCTACGGTATGATCTATGTGGACCTGAACAGCGACGGCTCCGGTACGCTGGAACGTTACAAGAAAAAGAGCTACGAGTGGTACCGCCGCGTGATCGAATCCAACGGCGAAAACCTGGAGCTCGACCCGGACAAACCCATCGTCCTGTAACACATGCTTCTCATAAGGTGCCCTGAAACGGCACTTCCTCCTTTCAGACCCGCTGTGTGGCGTATGCTGCCCGGCGGGTCTTTGTTGTGCACAAAAATTTGTCCCCTGCTTCAGAATGTGATATACTGTTCCCAAAGAAAGAGAACGAGGTATTGCTGTTATGAAAATTCCTGCAAATGGCTTCACCCACGCCGGCAAGTTCCATGCGGACGACGTATTTGCAACGGCGCTGCTGCAGATCATCCGGCCGGACATCAGGATCACCCGAGGCTTTGTGGTACCGGACGATTTCGACGGCATCGTGTATGATATCGGCTTTGGCATGTTCGATCACCATCAGGAGCCCCGCGAGTACCGCGCCAACGGCATCCCCTATGCGGCCTTCGGCCTGCTGTGGCGGGTGCTGGGCCCGGGGCTGGTGGGGGAGCGTCAGGCCCGGCTCATCGATGAAAACTTTATCCAGCCCCTTGACCTGAACGACAACACCGGCGAGCAGAACAGCCTGTGCGATGCCATCGGCTTCTTCAACCCGGTGTGGGATTCCAAGGAGGATCAGGACACCTGCTTCTTCAAGGCGGTGGCTGTGGCAAAGCAGATCCTGGAAAACCAGATCGAGAGTGCGAACGCCGTGAACCGCGCCGACGAGAAAGTGCAGCAGGCCTATAAGAATTCCCGGGACGGCATCGTGATCCTGCCCTGCTACCTGCCCTGGAAGAATGGCCTGTACAAGACCGATGCCCTCTTCGTCATCTACCCCAGCCAGCGCGGCGGGTGGAGCGCCCAGTGCGTGACCGACCACAAGACCAAAAAGCCGAAGCTGCCCTTCCCCCAGAGCTGGGCAGGCCAGCCGCAGGAGATCATTGAGCAGAAGAGCGGCATCGAGGGCATCAGTTTCTGCCACGCCAGCCGCTTCCTCATCACCGCAAAGGATAAGGAGACGGCGCTGGCCGCCTGCCGTCAGGTGCTGAAAAACAACGGGAGACTGTGATATGAGCGGGGAAGCGGAGAAGACGGAGCGGGCCTATGTCTATATGGTGCGCTGCGCAGGCGGCCAACTCTACACGGGCTGGACAAATGACCCGGCCAGCCGCCTGCACGCCCACAAGAGCGGGAAGGGAGCCAAGTGCACCCGTGCGCTGGGGGCACAGCGGTTCGCGTATCTGGAACGGTGCACAGACAAATCTGCCGCCCTGCGCCGGGAAGCAGCCCTGAAAAAGCTGACCAAGGCGCAGAAGGAAGCCCTGTGCGCCGAATGGGCTGAGAAGAACCTGCCCCGGCTCTCGCTGGCCACCCGGGCCGATGCGGCGGAGATCCTGGACATCTACAACTGGTATGTCCTGCATCATACCGCCACCTTTCAGGTAACGCCCTCTTCCCTGCCGGAGTATGAGGACTGGGTGGACAGCACCCGTGCGCTGATCCCTCTGCTGCTGGCCCGGGATGGGGACGGGAAACTGCTGGGCTACGCCTGCGCCCACCGCTACCACCCCCGGGAGGCCTACGACTGGGCTGTGGAGAGCACCATCTACTGTGCCCCCGATGCCCGGGGCTTTGGTGTGGGGGATACCCTCTACCGCGCCCTGCTGGATATTCTGGACGGGATGGGTTACTGGAATGTCTACGCCCTTGTGGCAGACCCCACCCCCGCCAGTGAGCGTATCCATGCCCGCCTGGGCTTCACCTGCGTGGGCCGTGAGCCCCACACCGCCTATAAGTTCGGCTGGCTGGGCTTGTCCACCTGGTGGCTGCCCCTGCGCAGGGGCAATGAAAAGCCGGAGCCAACCCACCCGCTGACACAGGAACAGGTGGAGAAGATCCTGGGAAGATATCAAGCATAAAGAAAGCGTCCTTCGGGGCGCTTTTTTGCATTTCATATATACATTTTAACTGCATAAAATTTGAATATAAACAAATAATACTGCATAAACATACAAAGTGTAACAAATCCTGCTGCAAATGCGCGGCATGTTTGGCAGTTTTCAGCATTGACGAAAAAGCCGCGTGGCGTATAATAAAAGCATCAACCGCGAATCAAAGACAGAGGATGCGAAGGGAAAGTACGCATCAGGGTACAAAAGTGTATTTTTATTAAAAGGAGCGCGTTTATTATGAAAAAGGAAAACATCAAAAAAGTCGTTCTGGCCTACTCCGGTGGTCTGGATACCTCCATCATCATTCCCTGGCTGAAGGAAAACTACAACAACTGCGAAGTCGTCGCCGTTTCCGGTGACGTGGGCCAGGGCACCGAGCTGGACGGCCTGGAGGAAAAGGCCAAGGCTACCGGCGCTTCCAAGCTGTACGTTCTGGATCTGAAGAAGGACTTTGTGGAGAACTACATCTTCCCCACCCTGAAGTTTGGTGCAAAATACGAGGACTACCTGCTGGGCACCAGCTTTGCACGCCCCTGCATTGCCAAGGCGCTGGCCGATATCGCCATCAAGGAAGGCGCAGATGCCATCTGCCACGGCTGCACCGGCAAGGGCAACGATCAGGTGCGTTTTGAGCTGACCCTCAAGGCCCTGTGCCCCGATATGGCCATCATTGCTCCCTGGCGTGAGTGGGACATCAAGAGCCGTGACGAGGAGATCGACTACGCCGAGGCTCACCACATCCCCCTGAAGATCAACCGCGAAACCAACTACTCCAAGGACAAGAACCTGTGGCATCTGAGCCACGAGGGCCTGGATCTGGAGAGCCCCGCCAACGAGCCCCAGTACAACCACCCCGGTTTCCTGGAGCTGGGTGTCAGCCCCGAGCAGGCTCCCGACACCCCGACCTATGTGACCATCCACTTTGAAAAGGGCGTTCCCACTGCCGTTGATGGCAAGGAGATGGGCGCTGTGGAGCTGGTGGAGTACCTGAACAAGCTGGGCGGCGAGAACGGCATCGGCCTGCTGGATATCGTGGAGAACCGTCTGGTGGGCATGAAGAGCCGCGGCGTGTATGAGACCCCCGGCGGTGCCATCCTGTACAAGGCCATCAATGTTCTGGAGACCATCACCCTGGACAAGGAGAGCGCACACCTCAAGGAGCAGCTGGCACAGAAGTATGCCGACATCGTCTACAACGGCCAGTGGTTCACCCCGCTGCGTGAGGCTCTGGATGCTTTTGCCAACAGCCTGGCAAAGACCGTGACCGGTGACGTGAAGCTGAAGCTGTACAAGGGCAACATGATCAACGCAGGTGTCACCTCTCCGTTCACCCTGTACGATGAGCAGACCGCTTCCTTTGGTGAGGACGAGGATTACAACCAGGCAGACGCAGCAGGCTTCATCAACCTGTTTGGCCTGTCCATCAAGGAGCGCGCAAAGCTGTCCAAGAGCTGGCCGAAGATCGAGGACTAAGCGGCTGATCCACCGGGATCACACAAAGCCAACTTTCTCTCCGGTGTGTTTTCTACACTTTCACAACGGAGTTCCAAAACCGGCATAGTTGCCGGCGGCACCGCCGCAGGAGCGTTTTCCCCTGCGGCGGCTTTGCCGTTTTTAGCTGTTTTTATTTACAAGATAAACATCCTCGCCCTCTCAGTCACCTACGGTGACAGCTCTCCCAAAGGGAGAGCCCTTGGCATAGCGGCAAAGTTTCCGGTCAAGCCGTGAAGTTCTCGGTTGCGCCAGAGCCTCTCCCTTTGGGAGAGGTGGCATTGCGCAAGCAATGACGGAGAGGGCGAGCCGCCTATCAGAAAAGGAAGAATATTATGGCAGAACAATTATGGAAGGGCCGCTTCTCCAAGGCGGTCGATTCGCGCGTCAATGATTTCAACTCCTCCATCCGCTTTGACCAGCGGATGATCGCGCAGGATATGCGCGGCAGCGGGGTCCACGCCGCCATGCTGGCCAAGCAGGGCATCATCTCCGAAAAGGACTGCGAGGATATCCTCAGCGGGCTGGTCTCCATTGCCGACGATCTGGCAAGCGGTGCGCTGGAGATCGACCCCAACGCCGAGGATGTGCATACCTTTGTGGAGCAGACCCTGACCGCCCGCATCGGCGATGCAGGCAAGCGCCTGCACACCGGCCGCAGCCGCAACGATCAGGTGGCGCTGGATATCCGCCTGACCCTGCGGGACTACAGCCACACCCTGCAGGCTTACATCGTGGAGCTCATCAAGGTCATCTGCAGGAAGGCCACGGAGAATACCACCGCTGTCATGCCCGGCTACACCCACCTGCAGCGCGCCCAGCCCATCACCTTTGGTCATGCGCTGATGGCCTACGCCTCCATGCTCCTGCGTGACCTGCAGCGCTTTGAGGATGCCACTGCCCGCATGGATGCCCAGTGCCCGCTGGGCTCCGGCGCTCTGGCCGGTACCACCTACCCGCTGGATCGTCAGTTCACCGCCGAAAAGCTGGGCTTTGCCGCACCCTGTGCCAACAGCCTGGACGGCGTTTCTGACCGTGACTTCTGCATTGAGCTGGCCAACGCCATCTCCATCTGCATGATGCATCTGTCCCGCCTTTCCGAGGAGATCATCCTCTGGTGCAGCTGGGAGTTCAAGTTCATCGAGCTGGACGATGCCTTTACCACCGGCTCCTCCATCATGCCCCAGAAGAAGAACCCCGATGTCACCGAGCTGATCCGCGGCAAGACCGGCCGCGTCTACGGCGACCTGAACACCCTGCTGGTGATGATGAAGGGCATTCCTCTGGCTTATAACAAGGATATGCAGGAGGACAAGGAAGCCATCTTTGATGCGGTGGATACGCTGGAGCTGTGCCTCAAGACCGTCACCCCCATGCTGGACACCATGAAGACCCTGCCTGCCAACATGCGCCGCGCTGCCGCCAAGGGCTTTATCAACGCCACCGACTGCGCCGACTACCTGACCAAGAAGGGAATGCCCTTCCGGGATGCCTACAAGCTGACCGGATGCATGGTCTCCGACTGCATCGCAAAGGATAAGACCCTGGAGGAACTGACCCTTGACGAGTTCAAAGGCTACAGCGCCCTGTTCGAGAACGATATCTATGATGCCATCGACCTCATCAAGTGCTGTGAGGGCCGCACCAGCTACGGCGGCCCCAGCGAGGCAAGCGTCAACAACCAGATCCGGCTGGCCATGGACCAGCTGGCCGCATGGGAGGCGAACAACGCATGAGCGTAAAGGTCTTTATCGACGGCTCCGCAGGCACCACGGGTCTGCGCATTGCCGACCGTCTGGCCGCCCGGCCTGAAATTGAACTGCTCTCCATCTCCGAGGAGGGCCGCAAGGACGTGAACGAGCGGGCAAAGGTCATCAATTCGGCTGACCTCGCCTTCCTCTGCCTGCCGGATGCCGCTTCCAGAGAGGTCATGCCCCTGCTCCGTCCGGATGTCAAGGTGCTGGATACTTCCACGGCTTTCCGCACGGATCCCAACTGGGTCTACGGCTTCCCGGAACTCAGGGGCCAGAAGGAAAAGATCAAAAACGCCTGCCGCGTGGCGGTGCCCGGCTGCTATGCCAGCGGGTTTATCAGCATCATGCGGCCTCTGGTGGAGCTGGGCCTTGCCGGAGCGGGTGATTTTTACAGCTGCACCGGTATTTCCGGCTATTCCGGCGGCGGAAAAAAGATGATCGCGGACTACGAAAGCCCCGACCGTCCGGCCCACAGCAAGCTGGATGCACCCAAGAGCTACGGTCTGAGCCTTGCCCATAAGCATCTGCCCGAGATGCAGAAGATCAGCGGGCTGGCAAACCCGCCCGCCTTTGTGCCTGTGGTCTGCGATTATTACAGCGGGATGCAGGTGCTGGTGCCCTTCCAGCCGGTCTGGGGCGGTGCCGAAAAGGTGGCCGCAGGGCTGGCGGAGTATTACAGGGATGCCGCCACCATCAAGGTACACGCCCTGAACGAGCCGCTGCCCGAGAACGGCCTGTATTCCAACGCCATGGCCGGTACCGACCGCATGGAGTTGTACAGCACCGTGAACGCCGCCGGGGATCAGATGATGCTGGTCTCCCTGTTTGATAATCTGGGCAAGGGCTCGTCCGGCGCGGCAGTCCAGTGTATGAATCTGATGCTGGGGCTGCCGGAGACCCAGGGGTTGGAATAAAAACTCCCTTCGTCTGCTCACGGTGTTCGCATCCACCTCCCTCGAAGAGGGAGGCTTTTGCAGCTGACGGTTACGCAAAGGCTCCCTCTATGAGGGAGCTGGCACGGCGAATGCCGTGACTGAGGGAGTATTTCTTTGTGGGAAAGGAAAATCGTTATGCAGTATCAAGAAGTTGCGGGCGGCATTTGTGCCCCCAAGGGCTTTGCAGCGGCTGGCGTGCATTGCGGCATCCGCGCAAATCATAATGAAAAATACGATCTGGCACTCATCAAGGCGGAGGTGCGCTGTGCCGCCGCCGGTGTCTACACCACCAATAAGGTCTGCGGCGCGCCCATCAAGGTGGACCGTGCCCACCTGAAGGACGGCTGTGCACAGGCCATCCTTGTGAACAGCGGCAACGCCAACACCTGCGCCGCCAACGGCGTGGCTCTGGCCGAGGAGTGCTGTGCGCTGGTGGGCGAGGCGCTGCACATCCCCGCAGAGGATGTGCTGCCTGCCTCCACTGGTGTCATTGGCCAGCCCATGGTCATTGACCCCTTTGCCCGGGGAATCCCCGCCGCCGCCGCAAAGCTGGCAGCCACTGCGCAGGGCAGCACCGATGCTGCCACTGCCATTATGACCACCGATACCCACAAAAAGGAGTACGCCATCCAGTTTGAGCTGGGCGGCAAGACCTGCACCGTGGGTGCCATTGGCAAGGGCAGCGGCATGATCGCCCCCAACATGGCCACCATGCTGGCCTTCTACACCACCGATGCCGCCGTTTCCCCCGCTCTGCTGGAAAAGGCCCTCAAGACCGTGGTGCCCGGCACCTACAACCAGATGAGTGTGGATCTGGATACCTCCACCAACGATACCCTGATCATCATGGCTTCCGGTCTGGCCGGAAACCCCGAGATCCGCGAAGAGAACGCCGACTACGATGCCTTTGTGGCGGCCCTGACCGCCATTGCTGAGCACATGTGCGCCGAGCACGCCGGTGACGGCGAGGGTGCCACCCACCTCATCACCTGCGAGGTGACCCACGCCCCCGACCTGAAAACGGCCCGTGCCGTCAGCCGCAGCGTGGTCTGCTCCAACCTGTTCAAGGCTGCTGTCTTTGGCCGCGATGCCAACTGGGGCCGCATCCTCTGCGCCATCGGCTACACCCCCGGCGATTTCTCCATCGACAAGGTCTGTGTCTGGCTGAGCAGTGCCGCAGGTGAGGTCTATGTCTGCGAGAACGCCGCCTACCACCCCTACAGCGAGGACGAGGCTGCCAAAGTTCTGGCGGAGCATGATATCCTTGTCAAGGTGGATATGGGTACCGGCGATGCCAGCGCCAAGGCATGGGGCTGTGATCTGACTTATGATTATGTGAAGATCAACGGGGATTATAGAACTTAATGGAACTCCTCCAGTCGCCTGCGGCGACAGCCCCCCCGAAGGGGGAGCTTTAGGAACGAACGACAAGCAGCAGATTTTAATTTTATGGAGCAAGTGACCCATTCGACAAAAGCTCCCCCTTTCGGGGGAGCTGGCAATGCCGCAAGGCATTGACTGAGAGGGTTCAGAGGAAAGATATGAAAAACGAAGAAATGGCCCTCCTGTTTTCGGAGGCGACCCCTTACATCCAGAAATACCATGGCAAGACCATGGTCATCAAATACGGCGGCAACGCCATGATTAACGAGACGCTGAAAAACGCCGTGATGAACGACCTTGTCACCCTGACCCTGCTGGGGGTGCGGGTGGTGCTGGTGCACGGCGGCGGCCCGGCCATCAACGAGATGCTGAAAAAAGTCGGCGTGGAGAGCCATTTCAACAACGGTCTGCGTGTGACCGATGACGCTACCATGGAGATCGTTCAGCAGGTGCTGGCCGGTAAGGTGAACAAGGACCTTGTGGCAAAGCTGCGCGGCCGCGGCGTGGGCCTGTGCGGCATGGACGGCCAGATGCTCCGCTGCACCGAGCTGGACCCCGCGCTGGGCCATGTGGGCGAGATCATCCATGTGGACCCCACCCTGATCTCTACCCTGCTGGACGGCGGCTATATCCCTGTGATCGCAACGGTGGGCATGGACGATTTGGGCCAGGCCTATAATGTCAACGCCGACACCGCCGCCGCACAGATCGCCATTGCCCTCAAGGCCGAGAAGCTGGTTTCCATGACCGATATCGCCGGCCTGCTGCGGGATAAGGACGATGAGACCACCCTTATCCCCGAGGTGGAGGTCAGCGAGATCGAGGGCTACAAGGCTGCCGGCATCATTGCGGGCGGCATGATCCCCAAGATCGGCGGCATGGCCGATGCCATCTATCAGGGAGTCCACGAGGCGGTCATCATCGATGGCCGCGTGCCCCACTCCATCCTGCTGGAGCTGTTCTCCAACCGCGGTTCCGGCACCCGGTTCTACCGCCGCAGCCATCAGGAATAAGGCTTGCTGAAAATTATATCGGGCGATATAATAAAGATGAATAGGCTCCCCCTTTGGGGGCAACGACGACGACCGCCGCCAGTGGCGGATTGAGGGAGGAGTTGTTGGGGCAGTGGCCAGCAAGGTGCGAGTGCAATTGCACGAAGCAGCTGCTGGGAGCCACAACCTGGGCTGGCGAGCGAATGCGAGACTGAGAGGGCGAGGACGCTAACCAAGGAGGGTATATCTATGGATTCCGAAAAAGTCATCAAGCGGGACAGCGAATATGTCCTGCACACCTATAACCGCAACCCCATTGCACTGGAAAAGGGCCACGGCCTGTATGCCGAAGGCCCCGAGGGCCAGAAGTATCTGGATTTCACCAGCGGCATCGGCGTGAACAGCCTGGGCTACTGCGACCTGACCTGGGCCGAGGCCGTCTCCGAGCAGGCCCACAAGCTGCAGCACACCTCCAACCTCTATTACACTGCCCCCTGCGGCAAGCTGGCCAAAAAGCTGTGCAAGCGCACCGGCATGAACAAGGTGTTCTTTGGAAATTCCGGTGCCGAGGCCAACGAGGGTGCCATCAAGGCCGCCCGCAAGTACAGCTTTGACCACTACGGCAAGGGCCGCGATGTTGTGATCACGCTGGTCAACAGCTTCCATGGCCGCACCATTGCTACCCTGACCGCCACCGGTCAGGAGGTGTTCCACAACTACTTTGGCCCCTTCAACGAGGGCTTTGTCTATACCACCGCCGGTGACATCGAAGGCCTCCGGGAACTGGTGGACCGCCATACCTGCGCCATTATGCTGGAGCTGATCCAGGGCGAGGGCGGCGTGATGGCGCTGGACCCTGAGTATGTGCAGGCTGTGCGCGCCCTCTGTGATGAAAAGGACCTTGTCCTCATTGTGGACGAGGTGCAGACCGGCGTGGGCCGCACCGGCACCTTCCTGTGCTGTGAGCACTACAACCTCAAGCCCGATATCGTCACGCTGGCCAAGGGCCTGGGCGGCGGCCTGCCCATCGGTGCCGTGCTGCTGAACGAAAAGACCGCCGAGGGCATGGGCCCCGGCAGCCACGGGTCCACCTTTGGCGGCAACCCGGTGGTCTGCGCCGGTGCCAATGTGGTGGTGGATCGGATGGATCAGAGCTTCCTGGCCAATGTCAGCGAGCGGGCCGTCCAGCTGCGTGCCGGTCTGGCCAAACTGCCCATGGTCAAGAACCTTTCCGGCATTGGCCTGATGGTGGGCATTGAGTTCTTTGGCGGCATCCAGGCCGCGGATGTGCTGGCCGCCTGCCGCGAAAAGGGCCTGCTGGTGCTTACGGCCAAGAGCCGCCTGCGCCTGCTGCCCCCGCTGACCCTGACCGCCCACGATGTGGAAAAGGCTCTGGGCATCCTGAACGAGGTGCTGACCGAGATGGAGCAGAAGGCTCCAAAGGAGCAGGCATGAAACATCTGCTGAAAATGAGCGACCTCTCCCCCGCTGAGCTCCACCACATCCTTGATGTGGCGGAGAAGCTCAAGGCAGAGCAGAAGGCCGGGACGACCCCGGCGCTGCTCAAGGGCAGGAGCGTGGCGCTGATGTTCTCCAAAAATTCCACCCGCACCCGCACCAGCTTTGAGGTGGGTGTCTACCAGCTGGGGGGCCTTGGCAATTACATGAACGCCGCCACCGAGCTGCAGTCCGGCCGGGGCGAGCCCCTCAAAGATACCGCCCGGGTGCTGGGCCGCTACTACGACTGTGTGGTCTGGCGCACTTACCGTCAGTGCGATCTGGAAGAGTTTGCCGAGCTGGCCGGTGTGCCCGTGATCAATGGCCTGACCGACTACGCCCATCCCTGCCAGGTGCTGGCCGACCTGATGACCATCCGGGAGCGCCGGGGCACGCTGGAGGACCAGAAGCTCTGCTTTATTGGCGATGGCTGCAGCATGGCAAACAGCCTCATCGTAGGCGGCCTGCTGGCAGGGATGCGTGTGACCTGCGTCTGCCCAGAGGGCTACCGCCCTGCCGCCGACGTGCTGATGTTCGCCCACAAGTATGGCGAAAAGTTTCACCTGCTCACCGACCCCGCCGAGGGTGTGAAGGATGCCGATGTGGTGGTGACCGCCGCATGGAATACGGCCCCCGGTACCCCCGAAAGTGAGCGCCGCCTGCGGGACTTCGCGGGCTTTCAGGTGACCAGCAGGCTGATGGAGGGGGCAAAGCCTGATGCCATGCTCCTCCACTGCCTGCCTGCGCACCGGGGCGAGGAGATCTCCACCGCTGTCTTTGAAGAGCACGCCGACGAGATCTTTGACGAGGCCGAGAACCGTCTCCATGTGCAGAAAGCCGTGCTGGCCATCCTGTTGGCTGGTCTGTAAAAACGAGAAAGAGCCCTGGGGCTGCAGAAAATTGCAGCCCCAGGGCTCTTATTGTTTCTCTCAGGATCTGCGGCTCAGGCCGGGGCCCTCATCAGACCCTGCCAGCGCCCTTGTCCAGGATCTTATTGAACTGGAGGAAGAAGGTGGTGGCGGTCACGGCAGCGGCGATGATGTCACTGACGGGCTCGGCAAGGAACACGCCGAACACGGGGTTTGCGACCACATGGGGCAGGATGAAGATGAGAGGGATGAGCAGGATGAGCTTGCGCAGGCAGGCCAGCAGCAGGCTGACCTTGGCCTGACCCAGCGCCATAAAGCTCTGCTGGCAGGCGATCTGGACACCGGTGGAGAAGATGCCCGCCATGTAGATGCGCATGGCCCAGGTGGTGTAATCGATCAGGGAGGCATCCGAGGTGAAGATGCCAGCCACTGCACCGGGAACCAGCATCATCAGCAGCCAGAAGATGGTGGTGTAGCTCAGGCAGAGGGTCAGCTGGAAGCGGAATGCCTGCTTGACGCGGTCTTTCTTGCCTGCGCCGAAGTTGAAGCTCATCACCGGCTGGCCGCCCTGGCAGATGCCCGAGATGGGCATGGTGCACAGCTGGGAGGCGCTGGTGATTACGGTCATGGCACCCACGGCCACGTCACCGCCGTAGCGGGCCAGGCTGGAGCTGAAGCTGATGGACAGCAGGCTCTCGGTGGAGAGCATGACGAAGGTGGAAATGCCCAGTGCCAGCACGGGCATGATGATCTTCCCTTCCAGCTTCATGTCCTCTTTGCGGATCTTGAGGATGGTTTTGGGGCCGGTGAGAAAGCGGATGACCCAGATGGCACCCACTGCCTGGCTCAGCACGGTGGCAATGGCAGCACCCTTTACGCCCATGCCCAGCCCAAAGATGAGGATGGGGTCCAGCACGATGTTGATGACCGCGCCGATAACGGTGGTCAGCATACTGATCTTGGCAAAGCCCTGCGCAGTGATGAAGGTGTTCATGCCAAGCACGATCAGCACGCAGATGGTGCCCAGAATGTAGATGCGGCTGTAAGCCAGAGCGTAGGGCAGGGTGGTGTCACTGGCACCAAACAGCCGCAGCAGGGTGGGTGCGGCGGCGTAAAAGACGATGGTCAGGACGACCGAGAAGAGCAGCAGCATGGTAAAGCTGTTGCTGACGATCTTTTCTGCCTGCTTCTTGTCGCCCTGGCCCATGGCGATGGCGGTGCGGGGCGCGCCGCCGGAGCCGATGAGCATGGCAAAGGCGTTCAGGAGCATCAGGATGGGGGTAAACAGGCCCACGCCGGTCAGAGCCGCCGCGCCGATCCCCGAGATGTGGCCGATGTAGATGCGGTCCACGATGTTGTACAGCAGGTTGACCACCTGCGCCACAACGGCGGGGATCATCAGCTGGAGCAGGAGCTTTTTCACGTCACCCGTGCCCATATCCTGCTGTTTTTTCTGCGTTTGTGCCATGGAAAGTGTCTCCTTTGGTTTGAGCGAGACGGAGAGGGCTGCCCTCAGAACGTCAGGCCGAAGTTCATCTCGTAGTAGTTGCCTGCGGCATCACGGTAGGCGTAAGCCTTGCCGTTCTCGTCCTTCATGCTGTCGGGCATGTAGGCATCCTTTGCAAAGCCGGGCACGTCGTTGGGGCTGATGCAGACACCGTCCGCGTTCACAGCCAGCACCTCGTCGCCCTTGGGCAGGGTCAGGGGCAGTTTGCCAACGGGAGCAAAGCGGCCGAACATCACATCCAGCGTTGCGGAGGGGTAGGTGTCAAAGCCGACGGTCAGAGCGTCGGAGACCTTCTCCACATTGCCGACCTCCCAGGCCAGCGGGCAGTTGATGTTGGAAACGACCTTGCCGCCGTGGGCGTGGACCGCAGCAGCGATACCGGCCAGACGGTTTGCGCCCACCAGAGTGGTCTCCTTGTGGGTCTCGGTGGTGGGCTTGCCGCTCTCATCCACGTTGCAGACAGTCTTGTCCTCGCAGATATCCAGCTCCAGGTAGCCCGGGGTGGCGTTGAAGTATGCACCGGACTGGGGGCTGACCATCAGCAGGGCCACCTGGGCCTCATCGGGGGTGTCCACCAGAGTGACATTGCCCAGCATCTCCCGCAGGGCCTTGGTGGCGGCCTCACCGGCCTCGGCGCTCTTGCCAAAGGCCTCAGCGTAGACCTTGGTGCCGTCCTTCAGGGGCAGGGTGCCGTCGTTCTTCAGCAGGACAACGGACTCGCGGTGCACGCGGGAAGCTTCCTCCCAGTCGGCCTTGGTGGCAACGACCTCGGCGGCCTTCCTGGGGTCGGCGTAGGTGTCCTCGAACATGCCCTGACGGAACAGCTCGGTCAGGGTGCGGCTGACAGCACGGTTCAGGCTGGCATCGGTCAGCACCAGATCTTCCTTCTTGAAGCCGGCGGGCACCGCGTGGGTGTCGTAGTAGTCGTTGGTGCCGCGGGCGTAGCTCTCCTCGCCCAGCTCGTTGTCCAGCAGGCCGGAGATCAGGTCCACGCCGCTCTGGGTAACAGCATAGCCGATGCGCTCGGGCTCGTCCAGCATGTCAACGCCCCAGCACATGTTGTGGACGATGCCGGTGTCGGAGTTGATGTAGCCCTTGAAGCCCATCTGGCCGCGCAGCAGGCCGTCGATGAACACCTTGTTGTAGGCAAAGCCGTAGGGCTGGAGCTCGATGGGGTTGCCGTTGAAGTCCTCCTGCGGAGCGCTCTTCTCGGCGCTGGGCTTGGAGTAGTAGGGCATGATGGACTCGGCATTGTGGCGGATGGCTGCGCGGAATGCCGGGATGTGGTACTTCTGCAGGGAGCCGGGGGTGGCGTAGATGTTCCACTGGCCTGCTGCATAGTGGGGGTCAAAGCCGTTCTCACGGGCACCGCCGCCGGGGAAGTGCTTCACGGTCATGGAAACACCCTCGGGGGTAACGCCGTTGCTGCCGCCCTGGATGCCGGGGATCAGGTGGTCGAAGATCTCCTCAATGAGCTCCGGGTCCTCGCCAAAGGTGCCGAAGGTGCGCTGCCAACGGGGGTCGGTGACGCAGTCGGCCATGTACATGTAGCCCTTCTTCAGGCCGCAGGCATTCCACTCGCGGCGGATGGTGTCGGCGAACTTGTCGATGATGTCGATGCGTGCAGTGCCCTTGACGGCAGCAGCAATGCCCAGGGTGCCGGGATAGGTGGCAAACACGCCGGTGGCATCGTTCATGCCGAACACGACCTCACCGTTCTCGTTGCGGCTGTTGGACATGACCTGCATGGGAACAAAGTGATCACAGGTCTCGGTCAGGTACTGCAGCTGGTTCAGGTAATCTGCCAGATCCTCGGGCGTGGGGCTCTCGCGCAGGATGACGTGGCGGTTGAAGCTCTTCTTGACCATGTCAGAGGTGCTGGGCAGGGACTGGGAGCCGAAGATGCTGTCGGAGACGTTCACGGGTGCCTCATCCAGCAGGCCGCTTTCGTCCGCCACGGGCTTGTGGCCGTTGGCTGCCAGACGGGGGGAAGGATACTTGGGGCCCATGCGCCAGTCGGAGGTGAAGATCTGGCCGATCTTCTCGCTGGTGGTCAGAACCTTGACATAGGCCTCGGCGCGCTCAGCCGGGGTCAAGCGCCAGTCGTTGACTGCGCTGACGGTGCCGGTGCCGTCGATGTCCTTGAAATACAGGCCGTCCTGCTCGATGACCTTGCGCTCCACGGTGCTGATGGTGGGGCCGTTGGGGTTCTGGTAGCGCTTTACGCGCTCGGATGCTTTCACTGCCATAGTGTTTTCTCCTTTTCTTTTGAACGCAGCGGCCCATGCCACAGAGCCGCAGATGCTATACCTATTATAATAGGCCGCCGTGCGGAACAACTAGAAAATTTTTTGGATATTTCCGCACTTTCCTTGTATTCTTTTTTGCGCGCGGTTGGAATACAAGTCTGTTTTGTGGAATGTGCTGTACTAGTATCTTGCAATCATGTGCAAAATGACGAACGCTGTTTTTTAAAACTGTTGATTTCGCCCAAGGAGAGTAAAATTGTCCTGTTTTACCTCAAAATTTTACTAACAGAAATTTGATGGATAGTTCATAATGTATACATAAAAATCCCCCGGTTCGCGATGTGGCAGCCGCAGCCCACGGGGGACCGAATGAAAGGCCGGAGTGAGTGGCAGCACACCGGCCGCAGAATTGAAAGGAGAGCTTCTCTATGGCAAAGGTCAAACAGCCGCTTGAAGAAAACGGCATCCACAGAGCGAAAATGTGGGAGATCATGATGTACGCTCTGAACAACACCTCCACCAACACCTACATGGTCGTGGTCGGTTACATCAGCTACTTCCTGATCGGTATCGTCGGTCTGGCATCCGTGCTGGCCGGTTCTATTGTTACCATCATGCGTGTCTGGGACGGTGTCACCGACCCGTTCGTTGGTATGATGGTCGATAAGACCAACGGCAAGTTCGGCAAAAACCGTCCGTTCATTGCCATCGGTCAGATCATCATGTTCGCCACCACCTTCGTGATGTTCAACTTCATCCCCAAGATGGGCACTGGTGTCCGCTTTATTGCGTTCATCATCATCTACATGATCTACATCATTGGCTACACCTGCCAGTGCGTTGTCACCAAGTCTGCTCAGACCTGCCTGACCAACGATCCCAAGCAGCGCCCCATCTTCGCAATGTGCGATACTGTGTATAACATTGTTCTGATGAACATCATGTTCCCCATCATTGTCACCGATGTCCTGGTGCCCAAGTTCACCCTGACTGCCGAGGCCAACGCTGCCGAGATCGCTTCTCTGGTGGCACAGAACCCTGCTCTGGCAGGCATCGTGGAGAAGTCCGGCGGCAGCCTGTCCGCTTTCTACAACCCCGGCCTGTTCACCACCATGCAGCTGATGTTCGGCGGCCTGTCCGCTGTCTTTGCAGTCTGCGCCATCATCGCCCTGTGGCGTAAGGACAATCCGAAGTACTTCGGTCTGGGCACCACCCAGAAGGTCGGCATCAAGGATTACGTTGACACCCTGGCTCACAACCGTGCCATCCAGATGCTGGTGGTCTCCGCATCTACCGATAAGCTGTTCATGTCCACCAAGAGCAACGCTACCGTTATGATCTGCCTGTTCGGCATCATCTTCGGCAACTATGCCGCATACTCCAGCTACTCTCAGATCACCTCTATCCCCATCTGCCTGATCTCCATCCTGCTGATGAACAAGATCGCACGTCAGATGGGCCAGAAGGCATCCATGCTGGTGGGTACCTGGGGCGGCATCATCGGCTCCATCGCCATCACCCTGTTCCTGTTCTTCTTCAACCCCAAGGGCGATGCTTCCAAGTTCTCTCTGCCCGCATTCCGCCTGATCCGTCCTGACACCTGGGGCACCCTGTTCACCGGCTGGACCACCACCGCTTTGATCTTCGTGCTGCTGGTCATCGCATGGTCCGGCGTGCAGGCACTGTCCTCCTCCATCGTTATCACCATGACCGCTGACTGCGCTGACTACGAGGTCTACCGTACCGGTAAGTACGTTCCCGGCCTGATGGGCACCCTGTTCAGCTTCGTGGATAAGCTGGTCTCCTCTTTGGCTGCTACCGTTGTGGCTCTGTTCTACTCCATGGTCGGCTTCAAGGACGCTCTGCCCGACACCATGACTCCGTACTCTGACGGCATCTTCTGGGCAACCATCGGCTGCTTCGTCCTGCTGCCCATCGTTGGCTGGCTGTGCAACGTTGTTGCCATGCACTTCTATCCCCTGACCAAGGAGAAGATGGAAGAGATCCAGGCTGAGATCGGCCGCATCAAGGCTGAGGCTGCTGCAAAGCAGGCTTAATGCCAACCATCTCCCTGCGGAAATTTTGAATCCGGGACAGCGCCGCTGTCCTGCATCGTAACCGGAAATGTCCTGCGGCGGGCCATCCTCTGCCGCAGGACTTTCTGATACCCTGAGACCCGGAAGGAATACCACTATGGCAGAAGA
>NZ_JAFREK010000129.1:0-830 GCF_017377535.1 Faecalibacterium sp. Marseille-Q4137 | reverse complement strand
CGCACCAGCCCAAGCCAGGCTCACCCACCCAAGTCGGCCCGCGCTCTCCCTCGCCCCCTGGTCTCCGGGGCCTTGTTAAACAACTACCGGAAGTCCACCAATCCTCGCTGCATCTCGACACCGTCGCCTCACTCCCTTCCTCCCGCCCCTCTCCACACCACACACCTCTTGCATTAAGGTCACGGAGCGGTCACTTTTCGCCGGACGAAATTCGCAATCGGCGCTCGCGCAAGAGATCACAGAGCCACATGCCGCCGCGCACACCGCCACGAGGCCGATGTCTGAGAGCCCCGGAAAGCGCTCGCCTAGGCCGCAGGAGCGCGGCTCATAGGCACTCGATCGCGAGGAATGCGAGGGCGATTCCATTCGTCGTCTGATCGACACCCGCACCGCTGACGTTGACTATGGAACCGGGGTGGTCCCTGTGTTCTCCCGTGCGCCGCAGGCCGCGCCAGCACTCATCTTTTCGTCGCCCGATCAATCCGCGCAACGAATCGCTGCACTGCCTGGGCCGCCGCGTCGACCGTCCTGGCGAGTTCAAGGTGGTCAAGCCCCTCCAGCGCACCTGCATAGATCAGCGGCCAGTGCGGCAGCGTGGCGACTCTCGGTGGCCAAGGATGCTGGGCGCGCGCTTCGAATATCGCGATGCACGCGCTGCGCGTCGGCATGAGGTCGGCATCGAGCAACAGTCCTTCAAGAAGCTGCAAGTCCACCAGGTCGTGAGCGCGGTCGTTGACCTTCGGTTCTTCGAGCACGGCAGTTACTGCGTGCAGCTTCTGCGCGATTTGCCAGGGAATGGTCATGCAGGGTACGGCGACTGCTGCGGGTAC
>NZ_JAFREK010000128.1:0-847 GCF_017377535.1 Faecalibacterium sp. Marseille-Q4137 | reverse complement strand
GATCTGATCGATCAGTCGCTGTTGAGCTACGTCATGTCCGAACTACCGGGCACGGGCGCGTTCGATCCAGCCGGCACCTCGGCGATCGGCTCACTGACTAAGCTGCGGATCGAATGTCGCAAAGCCAAGGAACGGCTTTCGTCAAGCACGGTGACCACGCTGACCGACGCGTTGGGCGGGGATATCCGGTTGACCCGCAACGAGCTCGAGGACACAATCCGTGACTCGCTGGACAGCGTGGGCAGGGCCTTGGAACAAACCCTGGCCCGCAGCGGAATTCGCACGGCCGAGCTGGTAGCGATCGTTTCGGTGGGTGGTGGTGCAAATATCCCGGCAGTCACCACGACGCTGTCCGGACGTTTCTGCGTGCCGGTGGTCAGGACGCCTCGTCCGCAATTGACGGCCGCTTTCGGCGGCGCGTTGTGGGCGGCACGCAGACCCGGCGACACCAGCGCAACGGTGCTGACCGCGGTCACCTCGGCGACGGCGACGGCGCCGGCCGATGCGCCGGCGTCGGTCCTGCAGCCCGCTTTGGCCTGGTCGGAGGCCGACGAGGACTCCCACATCGGGCCGGCCCCTGGCTACACAGCGGCCCGCCCGTCGCTGAGCTTCGACCACGATGCCCATGCGGAGCCCGAGCCCAAGTCCCCGCCAATCCCGTGGTATCGCCTGCCGGCCGTGATCATCACCGGCACGACGGTGGCGGTGTTGCTGGTGGGTGCCGCCGTGGCGATCGGGTTGTCCACCGGCGACCAGCCGACGGCGCCGGGGACCCCGCAGAGGCCGGGTGTGACCACGACCGCCGCACCGCCCCCGTCCCCAGCGCCGGCATCCGATGGCCCCACTA
>NZ_JAFREK010000127.1:0-864 GCF_017377535.1 Faecalibacterium sp. Marseille-Q4137 | reverse complement strand
GAGATAGTCGACGTGATCAATGCTGATCGGGGTGATGACGGCGACCGGTGCGTTGATCACGTTGGTGGCGTCCCAACGTCCGCCCATGCCCACCTCGACCACTGCCACGTCGACGGGCGCGTCCGCAAAGGCCGCGAACGCCATCGCGGTGAGCACCTCGAACTTGCTCATCGCCGGGCCACCCTTACCCGCAGAAGCCTGCGACTGCTGGTCGATCAGCGCCACCAACGGCTCGATCTCCCGGTAGGTCGCCACATACTGCGCCGGGCTGATCGGCTTGCCGTCGATCGAAATGCGTTCCACCGGTGACTGCAGGTGTGGGCTGGTGGTTCGGCCGGTGCGCCGGTGCAGCGCGGTGACCAGCGCGTCGACCATGCGCGCCACCGAGGTCTTGCCGTTGGTGCCCGCGATATGGATCGACGGATAGCTGCGTTGGGGCGAGCCCAGCAGGTCCATCAACGCGCTGATCCGGGTCAGGCTCGGATCGATGCGGGTCTCCGGCCAGCGTTGGTCGAGTAGATGCTCAACCTGCAGCAGGGACGCGATCTCGTCCGGAGTGGGCACGACGCCGGTGGCCGATCCCGAGTCAGGCGGGCCGGAATTCGTCGAATTCATTGCAGCGCAGCCAACCGGGTGGTGATGCGCTCGGTTTCCTGCTGCGCCACGCGCTGGCGGTCCCGGATCTTGGCAATGACGGCGTCGGGCGCTTTGGCCAGAAAGTCCGCGTTGGCCAACTTGGCGGCGGTCGACGCCAGCTCCTTTTGGGCGCCGGCCAACTCCTTTTCCAGGCGGCGACGCTCGGCGGCCACGTCGATGGTGCCCGAGGTGTCGAGCTCGACGACGACGGTGCGGTTCATCTCGGGG
>NZ_JAFREK010000126.1:0-870 GCF_017377535.1 Faecalibacterium sp. Marseille-Q4137 | reverse complement strand
CATAGACGCCGGGACGTCTCGGAGGCCCCGTCCGCGGCGGTGAGCAATGCGGTGGGAGTGGACCCACCGCTGCGGCAGCTGATCGGGAAGCCCACCGCGACCAGCGCGTTCGCCGCGTCGTTGAGAGCGCGCCGCTCTTGCTCGCCGGCTTCGCCGGGTTTACCTGGCGCATAACTGTGACCGGGGAAGGTGAACACCCCCACCAGGTGAAGCCCAGCCTCACCGACGGCGTGGGCGACCTCCAACACTTGTTCGGCACGGACGCCGCTGCGGTGATGGCCACTGTCGATTTCGATGAGAACATCGATCGCGCCAGCGGCGTCTGCGAGCCGTGCGCCGGTGTTCGAAGCGCCCTCGGCGGTGCCCGCACCGACAGCGATGCGAGCGCGGTCAGCCAGCTGACGGAGCCGGTCGGCTTGGCGTGTGCCGATCCACAATGGGTAGGTGATGAATACGTCGTCGGCGCCGTGGTCGACGAATACCTCGACTTCCCCGATGGTGGCCACCGCCAGGCCGCGCGCCCGCGCGGAGTTGCATATGGGCGATCTCAGGCAGCTTGTGCGTCTTCACGTGGGGACGCAGGGCGATCCCTTTCGCGGCGACGGCGGAACTCATTCGCCCGATGTTGCGGTCAAGGATGTCGCGGTCGATCAGCACGTCGGGCGTATCGATCTCGTCCGGAATGCAAGACATGGGGCTCCCTCCCTCGGCGAGCGATGTCAGCCGGCGCTCCGCATTAACCGCTCAACATACTTTGCGACTACGTCGACTTCGAGGTTCACCCGGGTTCCCACCGCAGCGGACCCCAGCGTGGTCAGCTCCCGGGTCGTCGGGATCAGCGAGACCTCAAACCAGTCCCGCTGTTCGGCG
>NZ_JAFREK010000125.1:0-730 GCF_017377535.1 Faecalibacterium sp. Marseille-Q4137 | reverse complement strand
ATCTGATACTTCAGGAAGGGCCGTAGAAAGATCGAGCCGTCGGAACCGATCGAGCTCTCACTGGCCGGGCCGATCGCGATGTCGACGGCGCGCGAGCAGATCAGTTCGCGGAACCGGCTGGTGGGATGCACGCTCAACTCGACCGAAAGGTCGTCGGCCCGAGACGAGAAGAGCTCGATCAGGCCCGGCGCGGCGTGTTCGGCGAAGGCGCTGGAGGCGGCGATGCGCAGCAACCGACGCCCGTGGGCGGCCTCGGTGACCTCGATCGCGGTTTGTTGTTGCAGGCCCAGGATTTCGACCGCGCGGCTGGCCAGCCGCAGCCCGCCGGGCGTGAACGCCAGCCCGGCACCGGTCCTGGTAAACAGCGGGTCGTCGAGTTCCTTGCGCAGCGCCGCGACGTGCATGGAGACTCCGGCGTCGGAAAGACCGAGTTCCGCGGCGGCCGCCCGTACCGAGCCCAGGCGAACCACCGCCGAATAGGCCCGAAGTTGAGCCGGGGTCATGCACTGAAGCCTACTTTGGGAAGCGTGCGTGAAGTGCTTGCCGAGCTGATGGCGATCTGGGCCGCCGGTGACACCGCGGGGGTCGCGACGGTGGTGCGAACCTTGCGGTCAGCGCCGCGGCCCCCGGGGGCCGCGATGGTGGTAGCCCCGGACGGTTCGGTAAGTGGGTCGGTGTCGGGCGGCTGCGTGGAGGGTGCGGTATATGAGCTGGTCTCTTATACACATCT
>NZ_JAFREK010000124.1:0-873 GCF_017377535.1 Faecalibacterium sp. Marseille-Q4137 | reverse complement strand
ACCACATCGCCGCGGGCACACCCCTGCAGCCTTGCAAAACGGTTGATGCGTGGTGGTTAAAGCTCCCGGCCGTTGTGGCTTGTGCGAGCACGGTGGCCCGGGTGGTGCGTGAGCGCCGTGGGGCTCGCGTTCAGGGGTCAATCGGGTTTGTCGTCGTCGTCTTGGTTGTGGAGGAATCGTTCGGGGTGGTGGAAGGTGTTGGTCCACGGTTGGCCGTGGTCGAGGTGGGGTGGTGGTAGCCATTCGGTGTGGCCGTGGGTGTTGTTGTGGGTGGTCCAGCCTTTTTCGGCGAGTCGGTTGTCGGGGCCGCAGGCCAGGGTCAGCTCGGTGATGTCGGTGCGTCCGGTGCTGGTCCAGGCGGTGACGTGGTGGGCTTGGCTGTGGTAGGCCGGTGCGTCACAGCCGGGTTTGGTGCAGCCGCGGTCGTTGGCGAACAGCATGATCCGCTGGGCCGGGGAGGCTAGGCGTTTGGTGTGATACAGCGCCAGGGGTGTGCCGTGGTCGAAGATCGCCTGGGGGTACCTCCCGCTTGCGGGGGAGTAGTGGTGGGCGTGGCTGGTCATGCGGATCACATCGGCCATGGGTAGCAGGGTGCCGCCGCCGGTGAAGCCCTTGCCGGCGCCGGTTTGCAGGTCGGTCAGGGTGGTGGTGACCACGATCGAGACGGGAAGACCGTTGTGTTGGCCCAGTTTCCCGGAGGCGAGCAGGGCCCGCAGCCCGGCCAGCAGCCCGTCGTGGTTGCGTTGGGCTTGGCTGCGGGTGTCGCGGTCGATGGCGGCCGCATCGGGGGTGGTGTCGATGACCGGGGTGTGGTCGTCGGGGTTGGTCGCGCCGGGGGCGGCCAGTTTGGCTAGCACGGCTTCAAAGGTGGCC
>NZ_JAFREK010000123.1:0-874 GCF_017377535.1 Faecalibacterium sp. Marseille-Q4137 | reverse complement strand
GGTGCGTATCATTCCCGGCCCACTGGTAGCCATCGCGGGCGCGACCGTGCTTGCGTTGCTACCCGTGCTACAAACCGAACGAATCGACCTGCAGGGCAACTTCTTCGACGCGATTGGCTTGCCCAAACTTGCCGAAATGTCCCCGGGAGGACAGCCGTGGTCTCATGAGATCAGCGCCATCGCGCTCGGTGTCCTCACCATTGCGCTGATCGCAAGCGTCGAATCGCTGCTGTCGGCGGTCGGTGTCGACAAGCTGCATCACGGCCCGCGCACCGACTTCAACCGGGAGATGGTCGGGCAGGGCAGCGCGAACGTGGTGTCCGGATTGCTCGGCGGGCTGCCCATCACCGGTGTCATCGTGCGCAGCTCGGCCAACGTGGCCGCCGGCGCCCGAACCCGGATGTCGACGATCCTGCACGGAGTGTGGATCCTGCTGTTTGCGTCACTGTTCACCAACCTGGTGGAACTGATTCCCAAGGCGGCGCTGGCCGGCCTGCTCATCGTGATCGGTGCCCAGCTGGTCAAGCTGGCGCACATCAAACTAGCTTGGCGCACAGGAAATTTCGTAATCTACGCCATCACCATCGTGTGTGTGGTGTTCCTCAATCTGCTGGAAGGCGTGGCCATCGGGCTGGTCGTGGCGATCGTATTCCTGTTGGTGCGGGTGGTACGCGCGCCCGTCGAGGTCAAGCCGGTCGGCGGCGAGCAGTCCAAGCGATGGCGGGTCGATATCGACGGCACGTTGAGCTTCCTGCTGCTGCCCCGCCTGACCACGGTGCTCTCGAAGCTGCCGGAAGGGTCGGAGGTGACGTTAAACCTGAACGCAGACTACATCGACGACTCCGTTTCCGAGGCCATCTCCGATTGGCGGCGC
>NZ_JAFREK010000122.1:0-972 GCF_017377535.1 Faecalibacterium sp. Marseille-Q4137 | reverse complement strand
AGCAGGCCGAAAAAGAAGCCCTTGACCCCGATGCAAACTACACCGAGGACAAGGGCGATTTTGAGATTCCCACCGATGTGCCGGACGAGGACGGAACCCCGGACGAGCAGGACACCGAACCCATCTGATTTTAAGGCGGCGTTTTGCCGCCGTACATATTGCAATCAGAAACAGATTGGAGGGATTTTTATCGCAAAATTAGTTGTGGCGGAAAAGCCATCCGTCGCTATGTCCTATGCAAAAGTCCTTGGTGCCACCAGCCGTCAGGATGGCTACCTTGAGGGCAACGGTTATCTGGTAAGCTGGTGCGTGGGTCATCTGGTGGAGCTTGCTCCGCCCAATATCTACGATGCCAAGTACGTCAAGTGGAGCATTGCAGACTTGCCCATCCTGCCGCAAAAGTGGCAGTATCTGGTGTCTACGTCCACCAAAAAGCAGTTTGGCATCCTGCAAAAACTGATGAACCGCCCGGACGTAGATGGCATTGTGAACAGTTGCGATGCAGGGTAGTGCGGTTAGGTGACTCAAGAGAAAGAAAAAAGAGACCTCATCTCGTCAAAAATCAAATTTCAAAATCATTAAAGGAGCTATTCAAATGAAACGAAATCAGAATTTCGACCATAATCACTCTCAAAAACTGCTTTCCTTCCGCTACAACATAGACACCAACCGAGTGGAAGCCCGGTTCACGGATGGCTCTGCCGTCGCCAACAGGATGCCCAACTGCCTCAGAACATCCTCAACCCGCTACTTTACAGTGGGGTTGACACGGAGGATTGAGTGTCATCGTTTTTTCATGGCTACCGCCGAAAATCATTGTAACGTATTTTGTGTTACAAATTGGTCAAGCGAATGATTATGATTAAAATTCTCTTACTCGCACAATAAGTCATTTGATAAACTGGTTAAAATGCCAAATAATTTCAAATCATAGTCCAACACACAACAAATGTGGTATAATAACAATATATT
>NZ_JAFREK010000121.1:0-925 GCF_017377535.1 Faecalibacterium sp. Marseille-Q4137 | reverse complement strand
CGGTGGATCTCGTCGATAAACAACACGTCGTGCTCGACCAGGTTGGACAGCATCGCCGCCAGGTCACCGGCGCGTTCCAACGCCGGCCCCGACGTCACCCGCAGCGAGGACCCCAGCTCGGCGGCGATGATCATCGCCAACGACGTCTTGCCCAAGCCCGGCGGACCGGACAGCAGAATGTGATCCGGTGTGCCGCCGCGGTTTTTGGCTCCCTCGATGACCAGCTGCAGCTGTTCGCGGACCCGTGGCTGGCCGATGAATTCGCGTAACGAGCGCGGCCGCAGGCTGACGTCGATGTCGCCCTCTCCGACGGTGAGTGCGGGCGAAACGTCGCGGTCGGACCGCTCGGTCATCGGGCCTTCCCCAGCAACGACAAGGCAGACCGCAGCGCGCTGGATGTCGTCGCGTCATGGTTGGCGGCCAGCACCGTATCGGTGGCCTCCTCGGCCTGTTTGGCCGCAAAGCCCAGGCCGACCAGAGCCTCGACCACGGGACTGCGCACCGCGTGGCCGTTGGTCGAGAGTGCGCCGCCGGTGGCTGCCACCCCAACCTTGTCGCGTAGTTCCAACACCATGCGTTCGGCGCCCCGCTTGCCGATCCCAGGCACCCGGGTCAGGGCGGCGACGTTGCCGTCGGCCAGCACCTGCCGTAGCGCCGGAGCGTCGTGCACGGCCAGTGCCGCCATCGCCAGCCGGGGCCCAACGCCGGAGACCGACAGCAGCGTCAGGAATAGGTCGCGGGTTTCCCCGTCGGGAAACCCGTACAGCGTCATCGAGTCCTCGCGCACAATCATCGCGGTGATCAGCCGGGCCTCGGTGCCTTGCCGCAACGTCGCCAGCGTCGCCGGTGTCGCGTTCACTCGGTAGCCCACACCGGCGGCCTCGATCACCACATGGTCAAGCGCCACCTCGAGCACCTCACCGCG
>NZ_JAFREK010000120.1:0-942 GCF_017377535.1 Faecalibacterium sp. Marseille-Q4137 | reverse complement strand
CCCCTCAGCGACGAGCCAGGCAGAACCGGGTCAACAGGTCTTGACCGGTGCGAACGGATCCCTGCGCCGCCGGCGGACCGCGCGCGGCCGGCGCGACGGGGTCGGTAAGCGCGGCTGTCATGCCGGGCGCAGCCGCCACGACGTCTGGTAGTAACACCGGAGTGGCGGAGCGCGGCAGCACCGCCGTCGCGAGCCGTTCCGGGCACGGTGGCCTCGAGTTGTCCACCAGGTGCCCGTGGTCGGTGTTGATGACGAATTCGCTACCTACGGACGCCGTCAACGGGTGGTTTGGCTGAGCCACATGACCGCGGAGCCGTGGGAGCCTGCATGCAGCGGCGACGGCGCCTACCGTCACCCCCAGCGCGACCGCGACAATCGCCGATCGCATCCACACCACGTGCCCGCTTTCCACTTGGCCCACTATATACCCTATAGGGGTAGGGTGTAAGGGCGGATGATGGCGTGGTGATCATCAACCGTTGCGTACTGCCCGATGTCTGGGCAGGGTACGAAGAGCGAGACCAAATCCAGACGAGGAGCGATCGATGCCCGAGCTGGCCACGAGCGGTAACGCCTTCGACAAGAGGCGGTTCAGCCGGCGCGGCTTCCTCGGCGCCGGCATCGCCAGCGGCTTTGCGCTAGCCGCTTGCGCCTCGAAGCCCACGGCATCCGGCGCCGCCGGGATGACCGCTGCAATCGACGCGGCCGAGGCGGCCCGGCCGCACAGTGGGCGAACGGTTACCGCCACGCTGACCCCCCAGCCGGCGAGGATCGACCTGGGTGGGCCGATCGTCAGCACGCTGACCTACGGCAACACCATCCCCGGACCACTGATCCGGGCCACCGTCGGGGATGAGATTGTCGTCTCGGTGACCAACCGTCTGGGTGATCCGACGTCGGTGCATTGGCACGGCATCGCGCTGCGCAACGATATGGATGGCA